>CBIHPU010000001.1:0-34376 GCA_966211935.1 uncultured bacterium
ATGTTTGTCCGCTGTAACGATAATTTACGTCGGGACAAACAAATTTTCTGCCCACAGATTTGATTCCATCCGCACAAATTAAAATATCTCCGTAGGCTTCGGACCCATCATGAAACAGGGCAACTGCCCGCTTGGTATCTGCTCCTATTCCCGAAAAATGTTTTGACGTATGAATTTTTTCGGGAGGCAACTTACTCAACAGAATTTTATGCAAATCAGCTCTATGCAATGCAAGGGTTCCATATTTAAATTTCTTCTTCACTTTGCTGTTGTCTATGGAAGAAATGATCCGGTAATTCGTATTGACAACAAAGATCTCTTCAAGATCCTTACCTGCTCTTTCCACTTCAGGTAAAATAGCGAGACGATCAAAAACATGCTGCGCATTAGATGCTATCCATAACCCGGCACCCACTTCTTTAAGTTCGTTGGCCTGCTCGAACAATTCAAAATCGATTCCCTTTTTGTGCAGGGCAATGGCAGTGGTTAATCCACCGATACCGCCTCCTATTATAATTGCTTTCAACTTTAATTTATTTTGCGTTTAATTCAGAAAACCGTTTGAAAAAGGCTGAAAAAAGACAGCCATTCATTCTGTAGAAATATTTTCAGATCAATTATGGAAACACTGTTATTTCTGCATCTAATATAAGTCACCCCGTTTTATTAACCATTAAACAATAACAACATGAGCAGCAAATTCATGGCTTTGACAGGATCCCTGATCATAGGCGGGGGAATTTATTTTGCAGTAAAATCAACGGAACACGTTAAAAAAGGATTGGCAGATGAAAAAACCGTGACAGAGCAAACCGAAACGGAGAGAGTCATCAACTCTTCTTTTCGCCTTCCCGACAATGCCGGTAGGTTTCCGGCTCTGCTGGTAAAACAAAATAATGAGGATGAAAGATCAGTCCCGCTCAAAATCTCCAGCGTAAAAGTCGACGTAAAAGTTGCGGGAAATCTTGCCACTACCTTGTATGACATTACCTATTGTAATAGTCTGCCAAGAATACTTGATGGTCAATTTTGTTTTCCTTTAGGGGAAGGCCAGACGATCTCTTATTTTGCAATGGAAATAGACGGGCAGCTCAGAGAAGCGAGTATTGTTGAGAAGTCGAAAGGGCGAAAAACCTATGAGGCTGTTGTAAGGAGAAAGATCGATCCTGCATTACTTGAATGGACAGCCGGAAATAATTTTAAAACGCGCATTTATCCTATACCGGCCAACGGATGCAAACGCGTTATTGTTGGATTTGAACAAGAGCTGCTCAACAAATCGAATGCAACTGTTTATTATCAACCAATATCTTTTCCCAACGTGCCGGACAATTTTACGGTACATGCAGAAGTGCTGAACCAGGAGCTGAAACCAACAAAGTTTGATGAGCAGGGATTACCGGTTAAGTTTAAACGTGATAGCAATAAATGGATTTACGACGACAATATCCGATATTATGTAACAGGAAAATCAATTGCATTTCAGATTCCAAAAAATGACGGGAGCAGGAATGTAATGGTTGAAAAGGCTAAGAACGGTGATGCTACTTTTTACCTCAACGTTATTCCAGAAAAATATTCAGCAAAAAAAAGTTTGCCATCGGCAATTTGCGTTTTGTGGGATGTTTCCGCATCCGCTGAAAAGAGAAATCTGAATTCAGAAAAGCAGCTTCTGTTTTCTTATCTGAAAAAGATCAATAATACAAAAGTTGAACTGGTGACCTTTAGTAACGACATTCACACTACAGAGGTATTTAACATCACGAACGGGCAAACGGCGGAGTTGGAAAAAAGAATTGACAAGCTTGTCTATGATGGAGGAACCCAGCTTGGAAAACTTGACCTCACGTCCTACAATTGCGATGAGTTTATTCTGGTTACAGATGGCATCAGTAATTTTGGAGAGGAAAACATTAATCTTTCACGCACACCATTAAACGTTTTCTGTTCTTCGCCCATATCAGATTATTCTTACCTGAAAGGATTAACCCAATCTACCGGCGGAAAATTCCTGAACCTGCAGACAACCGACTCTGCTACGTGTATAAACGAACTAAGCACACTGGAATATCATTTTATTTCCTGCGAAGCATCAGAGAGCATCAGTGATATTTATCCCTCCACTCCAACTACAGTTATAAAGAACTTCACACTTGCAGGCAAGCTTCATGATAACAAAGGAGAACTAAAGCTGAACTTTGGAATCGGCAATAAAATTCTTTATTCCGAAGAGATTACTGTTTACAACGATCAAGTGGATTATGAAGGAATGGTAAACAGAGCCTGGGCGCAGAAGAAACTAAACGAGCTGGATATTTTTCACAAAAGGAACAAAGAAGAGATTACCTCGTTGGGGAAAAAATACAACATTGTTACGCGTAACACATCGTTGCTGGTGCTGGACAGAATTGAAGATTACCTCGAACACCGTGTTGTGCCCAAAGACCCCGATTTGAAACAGCTATATCTGACACGTGTACGTGAGATAAAATTGGATGCAGATAAAAAAAGAAAAGAGCATGTTGAATGGGTTGTAAAAGATTTTCAGGATATGAGAGATTGGTATAACACAGAATATAAAATTGAAACCGAAGAAAAAATTAACTCTGGATTCACCGTAAACTTAGATTCTACCGTCGCTATTGGCGGCACCTATTTATATAGCTTTTCTAATAACGAAGTTTCTAAAGATGCCGAGGTAGTTGAGAACAACAATAACTCGCTAACATACACAACGCTGTCTTCCGGCGCTTCGACAACGTTAAGCAATATAACAGTTACTGACGCCAATGCGTGTACCTTTGGCTGGAGCGCGACTCCGGAAAAAGACAACAGTTCTGAATTCAAAGCCGACATTCAATTAAATGGCTGGGACCCGCAAACACCATACATTCGGGTATTGAAAAGCGTGCCGGCTGCACAGGCATATTCTAAATATATTTCCATAAAAAAAATATACGCCGCCCAACCTTCATTTTTTGTTGATGTGGCTGATTACTTTATAAAACTAAAAGAAACAGAATCTGCCATAAGAATCTTAAGCAACATTGCGGAACTTGAACTTGAGAACCACCAGTTGCTTCGTGTGCTTGCACATCGTCTGCAGCAGCTCAACGAAAATAAGCTGGCGATCTGCACCTATAGAAAAATTCTGGAAATCAGAGATGAAGAGCCACAGAGCTACCGTGATCTTGGCCTGGCTTACGCTGACGACAAACAATATCAGAAGGCAGTTGATTATTTATGCAAAGTAGTAAACCGTGTGTGGGATTCACGTTTCCCGCAGGTAGAATGCCTGGCAGTGGCGGAAATCAATCACGTGCTTGCCAAAAGCAAAGAGAATTTGAATTTAGATTCTCTCGATAAGCGTTTGACAAAGGCAATGCCCTGTGATGTGCGCATTGTGATTAACTGGGATACCGATAACTGCGATATGGATCTTTGGGTTACAGATCCGGATGGTGATAAATGTTTTTACAATGAGCCATTGACCAACAGAGGAGGTCTGCTGAGCAGAGATTTTACAGGAGGGTATGGTCCGGAAGTGTTTATGATCAGAAAAGCCACCAAAGGAAAGTACCTTGTTCAGGTAAATTATTACGGAACCAGCAGCCAGGGGCTAACAGGACCAACAACTGTGCAGGCCGAGCTCTATACAAACTGGGGAAGACCAAATGAAGTGCGAAAAACTGTAACGTTAAGACTGGCAGATCAGGCGGAAGTAATTGATATTGGTAATCTTGCCTTCGTCAGCCGCTAGTTCGCTATTTTTGTTAGATTTGGTATAATAATTGAAAACCGATACCAAACCTTTAACCATGAAAAAAAGACTTCAACTTTTTGCCCTCCTGTTATGCGTTAGCGTTCTGGCTGTAAATGCGCAGATGCTGAAAGGAAAAGAAACGAACGTACAGTTCTTTTCAGAAACGCCGATGGAAAACATTTCGGCTACCAACAAATATGTAGTGCTGATGCTTAAGCCAAGCAGTAACGCTTTACAGATTCTCGTACACAACAAAGGTTTTACTTTCGAAAAGCCGTTAATGCAGGAGCATTTCCATGAAAACTATATGGAAACGGAGAAATTTCCCGAATCCAAATTTGTAGGAAATATTATTGAGAAGGTAGATTACACTAAAGATGGAGAAACTGCTGTAACCGCTAAAGGGAAGCTTACTATTCATGGTGTAACGAAGGATGTAGAAATTAAAGGAAAGATCAAAATCGTGAATGGAGTTGTATCACTGGAGGCTAAGTTCCCTGTTAAGGTTGCCGATTATGGAATACAGGTTCCAAGTCTGGTAACAGAGAAAATTGCTGAGGTGGTTGAGGTTACAGTAATATCTACGCTTGAAACATTCACTCCGCCTAAGAAATAAAATTCTTGTTGTTTTTAGAAAACCCGCAAAGAAACCTGCGGGTTTTTTTATTTTTCATGAACCTTTTAGGTTTTTTCACGTAGAAAAGGGTGAGCAAGATTGTTCCCACCCAATAAAGCTCGTTACAGACAAGAATGGAGTTAGAGAGATTTGTGTTTAAGTAACGGTCAATATATATCCGGAACATTAAATCGGAAAGTTTATTGGCGCTTAAGCTTAAAGCAGCTTTTTTTGTAAATTCAGCAGCTCATAATTTTAGTGTTGTGCTGAACCTTACAAGTTATAAGGCGTATAATAATACAGGTATTTTGTATGAGACTATCGATACTTAAGACAGCGGCACTTGTTTTTTTCTTACAGTTTCTACTGTACAGCAACCCGCTTTCTTCCCAGTGCGGACCTAACACACCGGTTTTCACGGTAAACCTTACCGGAGTGCCTGACAGTGCATGGATTTCACCTACAATTCAGCGTAATGATACCTGTTGCGGCGCTACCGCTCCCGACGTATGTATTAAGTTTGTTATTACTCTCGATCCAGGCGCAGTTGGAATCAACTTCAATATTGCGTCAGGAGCCGTTCCCGGAGGCGCTTTATTTTATCAGATAAATTGCGGACCACCGGTTCAGGCAGGGCAACCAATCTGTCTTAACGGTCCGGGGCCACACGTACTTACTTTCTGCAAGCCAGGAAACAACCAGAATACATACGCTATTACTTCAATCCCCGGACCAACAGCATCTCCAAACATTATAGTTAATGATGGTTGTATCGGAACGATAAGCTCCACAGGATTCGATCCGAGTACGGTAAGCTGGACTTCAATTTTTCCAGGCGCTCCTGGCGCTTACAATAACTATCTGAGTTGTGCTACCTGTACAACAACCCAGGTAACAGCGCAAGTGGGTTATCCTCCTTTTGTTGATTATGTAATTTGCGGAATTGCAGACGCTGCCTGCCAGACTAATCAGATTTGCGATACGGTTCGCGTAACTTTTAATCCCACACTTTTTGCTAATATCGCTCCGCAGCAACCAGCAGTCTGTTTTGGTCAGACAAACGCGGTGATCACAGCAAATGGAACCGGAGGAACTCCTCCTTACAATTATAACTGGAATACAGGAGCGACAACGCAGTCGATAAGCGTAGGTGCTGGAACTTATCTTGTAATCATAGGTGACGCATCCGGATGTCCGCCAACAACAGATACAGTGGTTGTTACATCTTTCACTAATCCAATTACAGCTAACGCAGGCGCAGATATTTATGTTTGCGGTACCGCTAATCCCAACGCTGCCCTTAACGGGTCTGTTACCGGAGTAACAACCGGAATATGGAGCGGCGGAGCCGGAAATTTTTCTCCATCATCTACAAATCTTAACGCGACTTATATTCCTACCTCAACCGAAATCAGTAATGGTTTTATTGACTTGTATTTAACCACGACAAACAATGGTCCTTGTCCGGGCGATATAGATACAGTTCGCGTTTTCTTTACAAACTTCTCCGGTACCATTGTGCCAACTGTAACACCTCCAGACTGTAACGGAGGAACAAACGGCAGCGTGTCAATTTCGGTTACTGGTCCATATTCACCTTTTACTGCAACCTGGCAAACCAACCCGGTGCAGACAGGACTAACAGCAAACAATCTTTCAGCGGGAGTTTATACATATACCGTAACGAACAGTTTAGGTTGCACAACTACTCAGACTGTTACTGTTACTGAACCTCCAGGGTTAAATTCGGTGATGAGTATTACGAATGTAAATTGTGCGGGAACCTCGACCGGTTCGGCAACTGTTACGCCATCCGGAGGAACTCCCGGTTATTCGTATTCATGGACTTCGGGAGGAGGTAGTGCGGCTAACATCAGTGGTGTTCCGGCAGGATCATACACCGTAACAATTACTGACAGTAAAGGATGCACAATCCAGGATACGGCCATACTTACTCAACCACCGGTTCTGAACGTTTCTATTGTAGGAAATTCACCTACCTGTGCTGGTTTAAGTAATGGAACAGTTTCTGCCATTGTTACGGGAGGAGTTCCCGGATATATTTACAATTGGGTCGGTAACGGAAGTACATCTTCATTCGCTTCTGGTTTAATTGCAGGCTCGTATACTGTAAATGTAACAGACGCGGCAGGTTGTTTAACCCAGGCAGCAGTTACTCTTGTGGATCCTCCGCCATTGACACTTACAGTAAGTAAAACCAATGAAACTTGTGATTATGCGGATAACGGAACAGCTACCGCTAACGTTGCTGGTGGTACTCCAAACTATACTTATCTGTGGCAACCAGGTGGTTTTTCTACTCAATCAATAAGTTCAGTAACAGCCGGAAGTTATACTGTTACAGTTACGGACGCCAAAGGTTGCCAGATCCTGACTGTTTTTTCTATTTCACAACCAGGTCCTTTGGTCGCTACAATTCCAAACATGACAAATGTAACTTGTAATGGAGCTGCAAACGGATCTGCCAGTGCCGCGGTTACAGGAGGTACGCCATTGTATAATTACAGCTGGAATCCGGCACCCGCTAGCGGGCAGGGAACCAGCGGCGCTTCAGGAATGGCGGCGGGAAATTATACTCTTACCGTGTTCGATGCTCAGGGATGTGTTACGACACAAACAGTTACAATTACAGAACCCGCGCCACTTACAACAACACTCAGTATTATCAATGTAAATTGTAACGGAACAAATTCAGGTTCGATAACACCAGGTTCTACCGGAGGCACGTCGCCTTATAGTTATATGATGTTTCCTGGCAACGTTGTCGGTACCACTTTTCCAAATCTTGCATCCGGTACATATACTGTTCAGACAACAGACGCGAATGGCTGCACTATACAAACTACAGGGTCTGTTACTCAGCCTGCACAGATAATTGTAAACTCCAGTTCAACTAATTCAACCTGCGGAAACGCGAACGGTAGCGCCTCAATAGTACTTGGAGGAGGAGTCGGACCATATTCTATCACCTGGCTACCAACGGGTGGCAACGCCACAACTGCATCCAACCTTTTATCAGGATCATATACTGTAACTGTTACAGACGCGCTCGGATGTGATGACATTGAAATTGTTGTGGTTCAGGATAACGGCGCACCGACTACAAATATTTCTTCAACAACCAACGTTGCATGCTTTGGTGGAAATACTGGTTCAGCTACAGTTTCCGCCCTGGGTGGAGCGCCACCGTATACTTATCAGTGGTCGCCGACTGGCGGAACCGGAGCTACTGCGAACGGATTAACTGCAGGAGTTTATATTGTAACTGTAACAGACGCCAACGGATGCCAGTCGCAGGCAATAACAAGTCCACCAATTACAGAACCACCACCACTTGCACTGACACTTTCCCAATCAGCTGTGAGTTGCAATGGAGGATCGAACGGAAGCGCTTCTTCAATTGTTTCAGGAGGAACTCCTAATTATACTTATTTATGGTCTCCAGGTGGATCTACCAGAAGTACTGCCAATGGTTTATCAGCCGGCTTTTTTACACTCATTGTAACCGACGCTAACGGATGTCCGATCTCATCCAACATTACAGTAACTGAACCTTTAGCGCTTTCAGCATCAATTGCCGCGACCTCAAGTGTCAGTTGCTTCGGAGGGAACAACGGATCAGCTTCTGTAACTGCAAATAACGGTACTCCACCGTATTCATATTCCTGGTCTCCTACTGGCGGAGGGACGCCGATCGCATCAGGATTGAGTGCCGGAAGTTACACCTGCATAGTAACAGATTCAAAAGGTTGCACCTTTTCTGTATCAACAGCAATCACGCAACCAACATCTCCGCTCTTTGCAACGGTGAGTAACACCCAGGTTTCATGTTTTGGAGGATCTGACGGAACAGCTACAGCAAACCCGTCTGGAGGAACATCCGGATACAATTATTCATGGACGCCATCCGGTTCCGTTTCGCAAACTGCAACCGGATTAACACAGGGAGTTCACTATGTTACAGTAACTGATGCGAATGGTTGTGTTTACACCGCGGCAACGATTGTGTATCAGCCCTCAGCTCTTTCTATATCGGTAAGCACAGTAAATTCAACTTGCGGTAACGCCAATGGAATTGCATACGCTTCTGTTTCCGGAGGAACTCCGGGATACTCTTATGTATGGTCACCTATAGGAGGCGCTGGTTCAAATGCAACAGGATTATTGGCAGGCAGCTATACGCTGACAGTAACAGATTCAAAAAACTGTATTTCAACATTTCCTTTTACACTTTCAAACACAGCGGGTCCTTCTATCACTGCAAACGTAGTAAGCCATGTAACCTGCTTTGGCGGGAACAATGGCGCGGCAAGCGCAGGAATTACAGGCGGAACGGGTCCCTTTCAATTTGCCTGGTCGCCTTCAGGTTCAAGCTCTTTAAATGCATCTTCACTTTTTGCAGGAACACACACTGTAATCGTGTACGATAATAATAGTTGTTCGGACACTGCAACTGTTGTTGTGAACCAACCCACACAGCTTACTGCTACTGTAAGTGTTGTGTCCAATGTTTCGTGTTTCGGAAGTAACAATGGTAGTCTCAGCGCCTCGGTAAGCGGAGGATCCGGACCATATAATTTCAGCTGGTCACCGGCAGGAGGAAACGCGGCAATTGCTTCAAATTTATTTACCGGTTCATATACAGTAACTGTAACTGATGCAAACAGCTGCGTAACTCAGGCTTCAGGATCAATATCACAACCGTCGCAACTTTCAGCTTCTATTTCGGCTTCCGCGAACCCGTCTTGTTTTGGTTATCAAAATGGATGGATGAGCGCGGGATCATCTGGCGGAACTGTACCTTACACTTACAGCTGGTCCACAACGCCGGCACAAAGTGGAAACACTGCAACATCATTAGCGGCCGGAGGATACACTGTAACAGTTACCGATGCTAATGGCTGCAGCGCACAGGCTAACGGAGTATTAATTCAACCTTCACAGGTTATTACAAGTGCAGGTAACGGTATGATATTGTGTAATGGATCGTCAACAAACATAACAGCAAGCGCAAGCGGCGGCAGTGGTAATTACACGTATTATTGGAATCCAGGCAACTTTACCGGAAGCAGTCCTTCAGTTAGTCCGTCATCAACTACACAGTATACAGTTGCGGCGTACGATGCAAACGGATGTCCGGGCAGTTCGGATACGCTTAGCGTAACAGTTTACACTTTAAACTCAGGCAATCTAATTGTAACTGCATTTTCACCAATCTGTCCCGGAACCAGCACCGTTGTTTACGCGCAGGTTAACGGAACTCCTGGTCCACTGACTTATTTCTGGAACAACGGATTAGGATCTGGTCCCGGAGGCTTTACAGTTACACCAACAAATCCTACAACTTACATTTGTACCGTAACAAACAGCTGCGGAGTTACTATTTCGGATTCTGTTACGGTTACATTTAATCCGCCACCAAACGTTGCTCTGACAAGCAGCCCTGGAGTTGGTTGTGTTCCTCTGACAGTTCAATTCCTTGATCAGAGCAGCGGCCTGCAAAACGATCCTATCAACTCATGGTTATGGAACTTTGGAAACGGAAACACAAGCACACAACAAAATCCTTCATATACGTTTAACAGTGCCGGAGTTTTCAATATCACCTTAACTGTTGGTACGATTGGTGGATGTTCAAACAGTAACGCAACTGCGCCTTACACCGTTACTGTCTATGCGGTACCGGTAGCGGCATTTAACGTAAACACAGATCAGCTTGATCTTCCTTACGATCCTCTTGTAACCACGAACTTATCTACTGGTGCCACAAATTATATTTGGGATTTTGGTGATGGAAGCTCATCCGTATCAACTAACGCGACACATTTATACAGCGCGCCAGGTACTTATACAGTGCAACTCATAGCTATAAATTCTGTTGGGTGCTCAGACACAACCACAAAAACTGTAGAGGCAATCACTGATATTATTTTCCCTAACGCCTTTACCCCGGATCCGGGGGGTGCCAACGATGGCAGCTACAGTTACAACGATTACAGCAACAACGTTTTCTATCCATTCACGGCAGGAGTTGAAAAATACAGATTACTTATCTTTAACCGTTGGGGTGAGCTGATCTTCGAAAGCACGGATGTAAAAACAGGATGGAACGGATACTACCGCGGAGAAATCTGTCAGGAGGATGTATATATTTGGAAGGCAGAAGTTAAGTTTGTTGGAGGAAGAACATTTAATAAAGTGGGCGACGTTACGCTAATCAGATAGGTATGAACAGACGGCTAATATATTTAACTCTTACACTCTTGTTGCTTTCAGGCACTTGTTTGCTTGAGGCACAAACCATGTCTAAAAGAACAATCAGAAAGACAACTGTAAAAGCAGAAAATCTGTTTGACAAGGGTGAATATTTCAAGTCTTTGCAACTGTGGGAAAAACTGCTTGCAGCAGACTCGATGAACGCATATTATAATTATCATGCAGGACTGTGCAAATACAATATCCGCCGTTACCGATCCAGCAGTCTTTCCAATTTCCTTCGTGCCTACAACAAGATCAATCACGACGTGCATTATTACCTGGGCAGAGTATATCACATCAATGAAAAACTTGAGCTGGCCCTAAAGGAATATAATTTGTATCTGCAGGCTAAAGGACAAAAAACTATTGAAGAAAGCGAAGTCAGGCGACAAATAAATAAAGTAATGCAGGCGCAGCGTATGATTGCGCAACCGACAAAGGCTGAACTTTCCAATCTAGGGACCAGTATAAACAGCGAGTACCCTGATTACGTTCCGTTAATCTCAGCGGATGGAAAAATATTATTTTTCACTTCCAGAAGACCAGGCTCTACGGGCAACGAAGTAAATCCATACGGTGAATTTTACGAAGATATTTATCAGGCCAACATGGAAGACGGAAAATGGCAGAACGCAAAAAACCTGGCCGCGCCTGTAAACAGTAATAGTCATGATGCATGCGTGGGATTAACGCCGGAAGGACAAACGCTTTTAATTTATCGTACAAGCAAATCTCTTGTTGCAGGAGATATTTACAGCAGCGCTTTTGACGGAGCCAGCTGGACAGCGCCTAATTTAATAAGCGCGATAAACACGGAAGAATATCTGGAACCCAGCGCCTGTTATTCTCCGGATGGCAACACCATTTATTTTTCAAGCAACAGACCGGGTGGTTATGGCGGAAAGGATATTTATAAGGTTACAAAACTCCCCAACGGAAAATGGAGCCTGCCGAGCAATCTGGGACCAAATATTAATACTCCTTATGAAGAAGACGCGCCATTCATCCATCCGGATGGAAAACGTTTATACTTCAGTTCAACCGGGCTACAGGAAAACATGGGTGGTTACGATGTTTATTTTTCTGAAATGGATTCTGTTTCTGCCTGGGGCAAAGCTAAAAACATGGGCTATCCTCTCAATACAGTTGACGATGATATTTACTTTGTAGTTACAGGCGATGGCGGTACCGGATTTATTTCTTCTGACAGGGCGGGTGGTTCAGGAGAAACAGATATCTATAAAGTTGTTCTGAATGACGAAGACATACAATACGAAGTGCGATCAGGTTATATTCGTAATGAACAGAAAGAGCCGATTGACGCTAAAATAACCCTCATAGATAATGCCACAAATAATATAACCGGTATTTTCAAAACCAATCACCATACAGGCAAATTCATTTTATTGGCTGTTCCAAACCGGGAATATACGATACTGGTCGAATCGACGGGTTATCACAGCGAATCTGTCCATTTTTACAACAACCAAACGGATTTTGAAATAACTTTAAGGAAAGAATGAGGATAAGAGTTACATATACATTTTTAATAGTGATACTTTGCGGAATGCTTGGAGCCCAGGATATACAGTTTTCTCAATATTATTCAGCTCCTTTATTTCTCAATCCTGCTTTTACAGGCGCTAACGTGTGTTACCGGATGTCCGGAAACGTTCGCAGTCAATGGCCAGGAACTGGTAAGGGTTACGTTTCTGAAATATTCTCACTTGATCACTTTGACGTACAGCACAACATGGGTTACGGAGGATACATAACCAATGATGTTGCAGGCGCCGGCGCTTTGCATACGCTTTCTGTTGACGGTTCATTTGCTTACGAGGCAATGATCAGTCGCCGGTTTGCAGTAAGATTTGGAGTGCAGGCAGGAATAACTACAAAGAGCGTTGACCTAAGTAAATTAATATTTGCGGATCAGCTTGCCAGAGGTGGCGCTGATATCCCTACGCTTGAAAGTGTCAATCCACGCGTTACTTTTCCTAATTTCCATTCTGGATTACTGGGATATGGAAAAGATTACTGGGTGGGATTCTCTATCCGCCATCTGTTTTCTCCTGAAGAATCACTGTTAGGATCATCGTCTGTTTTACCAAGAAAGATATCTCTGCACGGTGGTAAAAAGTTTTTCCTGAACGGAGATGATGACAAACCTGAAGGACCTGATACATGGACCATCATGCCGACATTTAATTACAAGCACCAGGCAAAATTCGACCAGCTTGACATTGGATGTTATCTCGCGAAAGATAAGATCACTTTTGGCTTCTGGTATCGGGGTATCCCAGGTTTTAAAGCATACAAAGCCGGTTATCCAAACAACGACGCCGTTGTACTGTTAATTGGAATGAACGCAGACAAACTTCACATCGGATATTCTTATGACATTACAACTTCATGGCTGACAATGAAAAGTATGGGTGCACACGAGCTAAGCATTTCTTATCAGCCGTGTAAACTGAAAGGAAAGAAGAAAAAATCCATCGTGATATCCTGTCCTAAATTCTGAGGTGTAAAATGCACCTGCGTGTTATTTTTCTTTTTTTATTATTTCAATCATTCAGTCTTTTTGGAATTCATTCTGATGAGCTGGCACTTGAAGAAAAACTCAAAACAATTTCCGGAATAAGCTTTAGTAAAGTATCCAAACAAGGCGATACGGAGCTTCTATATAATCTACTGATCAAACAACCCATAGATCATCTTGATCCCGCAAAAGGTTCTTTTCTGCAACGCGTGCAGCTTCGCCATAAAGGATTTGACCAGCCTACAGTAATTGAAACGCAAGGCTACTGGATCGATTACGACAGAAATGAAATTGAAAAAATATTCAATGCTAATAACCTGAACGTTGAATATCGATTCTATGGCGGATCAAAACCTGATTCAATTTTCTGGTCATTTCTCACGCTGGAACAAGCCGCTGCCGACCTTCATCACATCAACGGGATCTTTCGCACAATTTATAATGGAAAATGGATAAGTACAGGAGCCAGCAAAGGCGGACAGACAACGATTTTCTATAAATATTTTTATCCTGCGGATGTTGATCTGGCAATACCTTATGTCGCTCCCATCAACAACAGCCTGGAAGATAAACGCATTTATGATTTTCTTGATTCGGTGGGTACCGATGAATGCAGAAATAAAATTTTTCAGCTGCAATATTTTTTACTGCGTAACGAAGATAAAGCCATTTCAGAATTGCAACAGGATAAAAAAATAAAATCAATGCGTTTTGAATATCTCGGTAATATTGGAAAAGCATATGAACTTGCCGTTCTTGAATATTCCTTCGCGTTCTGGCAGGAAGGTAATTCCTGCGATGCTATTCCGGACACAGGCTCATTAGAAAAATGTCTGAAGTATTTTAAAAAACAATGTCCCATTGTTTTCTGGTCGGATAATAGCATTAACAAATTTGCTCCGCACTATTATCAAAGCGCAACACAAACAGGATACTATTCATATAACATTACGCCATTTAAAAATGTTATTCGCCACTATTCTGAAAATCCTTCAGCTATTTTTCCTCCTAAGGGAGTTGAAATAAAATATTCCGACTGTAGTCTTTCAAAATCATTACAACTCTGGCTGGAAGAAAAAGGAAATGATTTTATTTATATCTACGGAGGAAGAGATACGTGGTCGGCGTGCAGGGTGCTCGTTTCTCCAAACGTCGACTCTAAATCGTTTTTGCTTTCAGGAGAAAGTCACAGTACTGCGTGCCTGAAGAATTTCACGAAAGAAATGAAACAACAGTTCTCTGAATTTGTAAAATCCAAAACAGGAATTACGCCGGATTTTAATCAACTGTAATTTTTGCTTTGAGACAAACTGTAAAGAGGAACTACGACTTTCTCCTGAACAAACAATATTTTACCCGCTCTCCTTTTTCAGTGAACATTTTCTCGTAATAC
This sequence comes from uncultured bacterium, assembly GCA_966211935.1. Classification (GTDB taxonomy): domain Bacteria; phylum Bacteroidota; class Bacteroidia; order B-17B0; family Aurantibacillaceae; genus AM-1111. The sequence continues at coordinate 14,594 of CBIHPU010000001.1, forward strand.
GTTTTTATCCGCGTGAGTTCCTCTCTTCCTTCCGGAACATTATTATATAGATCATTCGTTGAGAAAATTTCTTCAAGACCAAAAGCGTGAAAACTTTCAAGTGTAAATTCGTAGAAACCGGTATTGTCAGTTTTCAAATGAATAAGTCCGCCGGGCTTTAAGAACTGCATGTAGCGCCCCAAAAAAAGATGATTGGTGAGTCGCTTTCTTTCTCGTCCCTGGAGCGGTTGCGGATCGGGAAAAGTGATCCATATTTCATCTACTTCGTTCTCTCCAAAACTACTTTCAATAAAATCTATACGCGTACGCACAAAAGCTACGTTCTGCATCTTATGATCTGTGGCATACCTTGCTCCTGTCCAGATGCGAGCGCCTTTGATGTCAACTCCAATGAAATTTTTATCCGGATTCTTTTCCGCCAGGCCAACTGTATACTCTCCTCTTCCACAACCAAGTTCTACTGTAATCGGATTATTGTTTTTAAAAAAATCTTCCCGCCATTTTCCTTTTAAAGGCAAACCTGGTACTTTCTGTTCGAACGGTAAATAAAAACAATTTGAAAAACTCTCTACTTCAGCAAATTTCTGCAACTTCCCCGGCATCTCAATTTCTTTTTTCTTTTAATACATTTTTTATTTCTGTCAATTCATTACGAATCTCTGTGAGCAATTGTTCAACTCCTGAATTACTTTTTTCAGTTGCCGTTACTGCTTGAACACCTCTGTCTTTTTCCCGCATTCTTTTTTCACGTTGCGCAAGGATCATCAGCTTAAACTCCTCCGCATTATCAATGCCGATCATACTCATCATATTGGCGTTGTGCGCTCCTCCTCCTCCTGCCGTTTCAACGCGGATCATAGTTAACCCGAAAGCTCTTAAAACAGGTCCGCCAAAAAAAGAAAGATCCTGAATATTCTCCAGCGGAATTGTCTTTTCAATATGAAAAACAATGCCTTTGGCAAAGCGGAGATTTTTTTCAGTAAGCTCACACTTTAGCGTGTTATAAAATTTTTTACTAAGGAACTGACCTAAGCCAAGAAGCCAGAAAGGCACCATGATCAATCCTATAAATGACACAACAAGATAAAATAACACAACAAGAAAAATATATGTTTTCACTTTCGGATTAAAAGTGGCCACCCTTAAGATTTTATTTTCCGTTTCAGTCATTTGAGGTTACAAAATTAGACATATTTCAGTATTGATGTAAAAGAAAAAACCGGCAGCGAAAGCATACCGGTTTTCTTAGAAACAGAAATTAACCCTTAAAATCTTGCATAGTGCACAACCGCGCCTTTGTGAATGAGCTTGTATATCCCTTCTTTTTCCTGCTCGCTTTTATATTCGTTTGATACGTCCTGAAAATATTTCTCAGGCTGACTTTTTTTATGTTTTTCCTTTGCACCTCCCTCGGTTGAGATGGCTTCAGTAACATAAGAGTGCACAAGTCCCTTATATTCCTTGCGAAACAATTCCGGGTTGCAGAAAATATCGCAGGTCATTACATTGTTATTCTTATCAGCCACAACAACGCCAATTATTTTACCTTGTTTGTTAAACGCGTTCTCAAATATGTTCAGGTATTGCTGGCGCACGTCCGTAAATTGTTTTGATTTTTCAAGCGCGTTGTAAGAGTTAGTTGAAGAGCTGGCAGAATTAGCTGCTGTAACTTCCGACACCCTGCCCCACACTGCCGCCTGATCTTTTTTCTGTGTTACGATCTCACGAATACTGCTGGAAGCGAAATTATTTACAAAACCAAACTGCGTTGAATTATTGTAATATCCGCTGTGTGTCCAGCGATTGGACTCAACACAAAAAACAGGCAGGTTCACTTTTCCTGAATGTGGCTTCAAAAGCATATCAACCGCCACTACTCTGTCCTGGTCACCACCCTGCACTAATTCACCCGCCATTACAAGAACTGTATCATCTCCTTTATTTTCAATTGATAGCGAATTCACAGAAGGTCCATCATGAGACTCATTTGGTGCGCCATTGTTTGAAAAAGCTGCCGGCGGCGTGCTGTTCAAAACCGTTCCGTTCAATAAAGAATTATTCCTGTTATAATTGCGGCGCTGCTCTCTCGTATTTTGTCTGTGAGACGCAAGCGCCGGATCGCCTTCATGCTCAGAAACAACTACAGCTCCCGACTCAACACTTTCCTTAAGTGTTTTGTAACTGCTTCCCATCCCACCGTGGCTGGCCAAAAATTCATTGCTCGCATAAACAGGATAAATTACGAGATTTCCAAAGGCAACTTTATCGTTCAGGGATAGTTCGAACCCTCCGTTAACAGGATTGGAAAAACCGGACTCTGTTACCTCAACTATTTGCTCGTTTGTTCCTCTGCGGCTCTCAATATCTTCATCGCAGGAAGCAAAAAAGAAAGCGGCGGCTGCAAGAGGGAAAATTAATTTTTTCATGTTATAAATTTTAAAAGGAGCTCGAATTGAGCGAAAGTTAAACCCTTTCCGTCAGGTAGCAAGTACAGGCGCTAAGTTGTTAAACCCGTTTAACCTTTTTTCACCGAATTAACACGAATAGAATACTACTGATCGAATTCATACTGTGTATAATCCGCCAAAACCGTGTTTATAAAGTTCTCTGCAGTCATGTTAACCACCCCGAGTCCCATTTGCTCCCGCACCTTGTTTGCCAATTTTATCAGCGCGTCATAATCACGCGAATTTCTGCAGTGCTGATAAACTTCTTTAATTATGGCGATATCCCTGTCAGAAAGCTTGTTCACTTCCCTGAAAGTTAACTTGTAACCGGGAATGGCTTTATATAAAATGGTTTGATGTAATGAAGCGCGTGGGGTCAGTTTTATAACGGTAGTTCCGGCAGCCATATCTCCCAATCGCTGTGAGTTTTTGGTGGACATTGTACTGATCATTGCCGGCAGGGGAATGCCGAAGGCAAAAAGCAACTCTCCGAGAAAGTCAAGAATTCTTAACATCCATCTCATGAGGCAAGCTCCAATTGACGGCTGCGTTCCGTCCAGCTTGATCACTTTTATGTTCATCACTTTTTTTCCAATAGACTGACCGTTAAAAAAAGCTTCAGCAAGAAAATGATAAAAGATAGCGGGCAATGCCAGGATGGTTCCTACCACTACCGCAACAACATAAGATGTTTCTTCAAAAGAATTGGCGCCGCTCGCAATAGCCATTATAACAACCCAAACCAACAAATAATAAACTACTATAACCAGCCTGTCAAGCACATAGGCCAGCGCGCGCTCAAAAATACCTGCCGGCTCGTAACTAACCAGTACATTCTGCGTTGTGTTAACCTCTATATTATCGTAATCCATACGTTAATTTACACTTGAAATCTGTTAGCGAAAATTTTTGATCTGCATGAAGATGTCTATTATCCGGTGCGGCCCCTTTTCGAAAAAATGAATAAATTTATCAAAAAAATAAACCGGGGTTGAAAGAGAACACATTTTTAAAACAAACCGAGCAGAAATGGACCGCGCTGGAACGGGAGTTAAATGTGATTGAAAAGAAAAATCCGAAACGCCTGGCCGATCAGTTCATTGAACTTACTGATGATCTCTCCTACGCGCGCACGCATTATCCAAAATCAAAAACCACTGAATACCTGAACGGACTCACCGTGCGTTTTCACCAGGAGATCTATAAAAACAAACGGGAAAAATCTTCGCGCCTCATTGATTTCTGGCTTTATGAAATGCCGTTCATGTTTTACAAGCACCAGAAAAAATTATTGGTTTCGCTATTGATTTTCGCTATAGGGATAGCGCTCGGTGCATTGAGTCAGTATTACGATGAGAATGTGATTCGGATGATAATAGGTGACAATTATGTGAACGAAAGAATTGAAGAAATTGAAAACGACGCGGCGATGAGCTGGTACGGCGATGCGAATCCCTTTGTTATGTTCATGGGAATTACGCTGAATAACGTTCTTGTATCTTTTAAATTTTATGTAGCCGGATTTCTTTTTGGTATCGGTACAGCCTTTGTGGTTTTTTACAATAGCCTGATACTTGGTTCTCTTGTTATGTTCTTTAATCAATATGGTTATTTAAAGGCTTGTCTTATGATCATCATGATTCACGGCTCTTTTGAGCTGAGCACAATGGTGATTGAAGGAGTGGCAGGATTTATTTTGGGTTCTTCCATTCTAAATCCCGGCTCCTTGCCGCGAATGGAAGCGTTGAAGAAAGGAGCAATGGACGGATTAAAAGTTACTGTTGGCTGTCTGCCTATAATTGTTGTCGCTGGTTTTCTTGAAAGCTTTATTACCCGTTTTTATCATATGCCAGCAGTACTGAACTGGATTATCATTATCGCTTCCATGTCCTTCATGGTTTTCTATTTTGTACTTTATCCTATACTGCTGAATAAAAAATTCAATTTCAATGTTGCGGAATTCAAAGATGTAAAACGATGATAGTAAGTAATAAGATTTTTCTTCGCAAAAAACGCGATTTCGGCGACATGTTTGCCACTGTGTTCACATTGCTACGCAGAAATTTCGGAGTAATTGTGGGCTCATTTCTCATTGTGCCCGGGCCATTTATATTACTAGCCGCTGTAGCAGCAGCCTTCATGCAAAACAGCATATTTGGTGGCATGCGTGACATATCCCAACTTTTTTTTAACGGTGGTGTAACGCAGTATTTAAGTGACATGATAGCCAATGCTGCTCCATGGATCGTTTTACTATCCTTATTTTCCATGTTGTCATTTTCCTTTGTGCGCGCTACCATGGCAAACTTTTTTGTCATTTATGATTCGAAACTTGAAGGAGACAGCATTACTGTCAATGAAATTGCGCGAAAGAGTTACAAAGATGGCTTCAGGGTATTTCTGGGCCAGCTCGTTTTCACGTTCATATCACTTGTTCCGCTTATAATATTGGCTATTCCATTGGGATTACTGGCCTCTATTGGCAGTGGCGCCGGAGTTGTCCTGGTCGTATTTCTGATTTTGTTTGCCGGATTGGCCTTCTTCCCGCAGTTAATGTATATTTTCTCTTTCGCCACATGGTTTTCTATGGTAAAGGATAAAGTATTTGTGTTTAAAGCAATTGGAAATGTCTTCAAAACAATAAGCGGAAATTTCTGGTGGACCTGGGTGATAATGATCTGCACGTTTTTAATAATCATGATCCTTAATGCTTTTGTAAATATTCCAATGTGGATCTATTCGGCTTTCTCCGGTTTCTCACGAATGAATCCTGAGACATTTGAACTCAGCATCGCTTATGTTTTCTTTATTTGCTTTACACAATTGGGAACAAATCTTGTGATGCTTATTGCCGACCTTATGACTGGAGTTAGCTATTACAGTTTTGAAGAAGAAAAAACCGGAGCGGGACTCACCTCGCGAATTGATGAGATCGGCAAACAGGAAAGCAATCCTAATTACATATAAATTTTACTTGATGAAAATTCTACTGCGCTATATTTTTTTGTTACTGCTCCTGGGCGCAGGATTTTCATATGGACGGATTCCGGTGAAAATTGATTCTTCCCGTATTGAACCCGTTACGGTCAGCAAAGACGTAGAGAAAAAGATATTTGATGATAAGGGGTACGCCTTTAAACCGGAGGAAGCAAAACGAAGCAGGAATTTTATTAAAGATATCATTGACTGGTTTACACGAGATAAAATTGAAGATGACCGTGAACGCGAGGACAGGGAAAGCACCGACTACGACGATGACCCCACACGTTTTGACGGCAACAGAAATTTCTGGGACAGCCGCACCGTTGGAAATTTTATTATTCTGCTCTGTGTGCTCGCAGCCGTTGCAGGGATCGTTTATCTTATCGTAACAAAAAAGATAAAAAAAGTTTTCGCGCCGAAACCGCAGGAGGTTGTTTTTGACTTCAGTGAAATTGCTGAGGATATTGAAACGCTGAACATTGACAAGATGATAGAAACTGCAAAGCAAAAAGGCGACTATCGTCTTGCAACGCGCTGGTGGTACCTGAAAATTCTGAAGAAACTTACAATGGAAAATCTGATTATTTGGAAGCCGCACAAAACAAATTTTGATTATTACCGCGAGTTGCAGAAAACAAAATACATTCAGGAATTCAGGCAGGCGAGTCATGTTTACGAATATGTCTGGTACGGCGAGATGCCGGTAAACCAGGAAGTATACAACAAGTACACGCCGCAACTGGACGCGTTCGAAAAATCAATTCATGCTTAAACAATACTGGCCATATATACTTGTATTTGCCGGACTTTTTGGCGCGCTTGCGTTTTTCAACGGACAAAAACCTCAACAGGTCAAGTGGTTCAAATCGTATAAACAAACCGATAAAATTCCATTTGGAACAAATGCTTTTTACCGCGTGCTGGAAGAGGGCGCGTTTGAAGGGCCGGTGCGCGTGAAGAAACTGCCCATCATGCAATCGCCGGGAATCAAGAATCAAAGCAACATTTCCTATTTTTTTCTGAATGATGAATTGTTCTTTGATCAGTACGAAACCAAACGCCTTTTGCAGTTTGTTGAACGGGGCAATAAAGTTTTTTTATGCGCCAACTTTTTTCTTGGGAAGCTGAAGGACACTTTTAAGATTAGCACGAAGGCGGATCTTCCTTACCTGGATGAAAACAAAGGCGTGCTTGATTCTACTGACAGAAAAAATTTCGGGGTCAATTATCTTAATCCGTATCTGAAAAACAACACCAAATATTCCTACGATCATTTATTGGGTTATTCAAGTTTTTCATCATTCGACTCTACAAAGTTCTCCGTTGTTGCTGCCGATGATTCGGGGAGAGCAGTAATGCTTCGCAGAAAAATCGGGAAAGGAGAAGTGTTTCTGTTTTCTCTTCCAGATGTTTTTTCCAATTATTACATTGTAAAACATCCTTCGCGTGAATTCGCCTACCGCGCGGTAAGCTTTTTAGCGAACGATGAATTGTGGTGGGATGAATATTATAAAACGTTCAACGCACCGGAGCAGAACCCAATGCACTTCATGGTTGAAAATGATTCCCTCTATTACGCTTTCTGGATAGCTGTAGGTTCAACTTTGTTTTTTATGTTCTTCGGCATGAAACGGGCGCAACGCGCGGTCCCGGTAATTAAACCTAAAACAAACACAACACTTGAATTTGTTGAAGTTGTTGGAAACGTTTATTTCAGCGCGCAGAACCATAAAGTAATTGCCGAAGAAAAGATCATGGTGTTCTTTGAATTTATCCGCAGCAAGTTCCAGGTGAAAACTGAACAGATAGGCCAGGATGAGCTTGTGCGCATTTCAAAACTTTCAGGTGTGGCTCAGAATAAAGTAAATGAGCTGTTCGCCAACATTCGGTACATTTACTCGGTAGAAGACCTCAGCGAAAGGGAATTGCTGAACTTCAACAAACGCATGGAAGAATTTTATAAAAACAATATACGCTGATGGAAACAACTTTTTTCTCTAACAGGATCGATCTTACTCAGGTGCAGAACAAAGCGGCCGAGATAAAAAAACAAATCGCTTACCACATCGTGGGACAGGAAGAAATGGTAGAGCTGTTGCTCATTGCACTGTTCGCGGACGGCCACGTTCTGCTGGAAGGAGTTCCGGGCGTAGCTAAAACACTGACAGCGAAATTGCTTGCAAAAACTATTCACGCGGATTTTAAACGAATACAGTTCACGCCCGACCTGATGCCTTCTGATATAATCGGAACATCTGTCTTCAACGTAAAAACAAACGAGTTCGAATTTAAGCATGGTCCATTATTCGGAAATATTATTCTTGCTGATGAGATAAACCGCGCTCCCGCGAAAACGCAGGCCGCTCTGTTTGAAGCAATGGAAGAAAGACAAATTACCGTTGATGGAAAAACACGAATGCTCGAAGCGCCATTCATGGTACTTGCAACTCAGAACCCAATAGAACAGGAAGGAACTTACCGATTGCCTGAAGCGCAGCTGGATCGTTTTCTATTCAAAGTAGAAGCAGGTTATCCTTCGCACGAAGAAGAGGCGAAAATCCTGCATAACTTCCACGAGCGTAAAAATGTGATCGATATCGATTCTGTACAGGCGGTACTAACAGGAGCTGACATCAAAAATATCCGCGAAGCGGTTTTTGGCGTGAGAGTAGAGAACAATCTTATTCTTTACATTGCTCACGTTGTAAAGGAGACGCGTAACAATCCGTCCCTGTTCCTTGGAGCATCTCCACGTGCGTCAATCGCTATTTTAAATGGATCAAAAGCCCTTGCGGCTTTGCGAGGAAGAGATTTCATAACGCCTGAAGACATCAAATACATTGCGCCACATGTTTTAAAACACCGTGTTGTTCTTACTCCTGAAAAAGAAATGGAAGGCAAATCAACCACCGATGTTATACGCGGAATTTTAGATAAACTGGAAGTGCCGAGATAACCAAAAGTGAAGCGTGCGCGCTATGAAATTCATCCGCTCAATTTATTTTACAAAGTTTCTCTACTGGCTTATTGCAGCGGACGTAATTCTTTTTGTACTTTCTTTTGTTTGGCCAATATTTTACAGCATAGGCTGGGCTGGTTTTTACACTATACTCGCACTGGTGTTATTTGATATTCTTCTTCTCTACGCCAACAAACGCGGCATGATGGCGTACAGAAGCAGCATGAATAAATTATCAAATGGTGATGACAACATCATCAATATTTATGTCATCAACCAATATAATTTTCCGGTGTGGCTTCAGATCATTGACGAAATTCCCTTTCAGTTTCAGAAACGTGATTTCCTGCTCCGCACTTCAATTTTAAGCGGAAAGAAAAAGCACTTTACTTACGTGTTGCGTCCCAAAGAAAGGGGCGAGTATCATTTCGGCGCCTTAAATGTTTTTACGAGAAGTATTCTCGGACTGGTAAAACGTCGCTATCGTTTTGAAGAGGGGACCATGCTGCCGGTTTATCCTTCTTTTATACAGATGCGCAAATATGAGTTGCTTGCCATCAGCAATAAGCTGACCATGTCAGGAATAAAAAAAATACGGCGCGTTGGAAATACAACCGAATTCGATCAGATAAAAGAATACATACCGGGAGATGATGTAAGAACAATCAACTGGAAGGCTACCGCGCGCAGGCAAAAACTAATGGTGAACAAATACCAGGACGAACGTTCGCAAAATGTTTACAGCCTCATTGATATGGGAAGAGTGATGCGGATGCCATTCGATAACATGACACTTTTAGACTACGCTGTTAATTCCTCGCTTGTGATCTCAAACATAGCCTGGGGGAAACATGATAAACCAGGCATTCTTGCATTCAACCACAGGGAACAGGCATTCCTGGGCGCAGAAAGGCGCGGATCACAGATGTACAGGATACAGGAAACATTGTACAACCTGAAAACAAATTTCCTTGAAACAGATTATGAAAGATTGTACACTTACGTGCGAAGCAAAATAACGCAGCGCAGTTTGCTGTTGATTTTCACTAATTTCGAAACGCTGAACGGGTTAAGACGCCAAATGAAATTCCTTAGGAAAATGGCAAAGGATCACCTGGTTGTGATTATCTTTTTTCAAAATACAGAATTGAAAAAATATCTTGAAACACCGGCGCGAAATACAAAAGATGTTTATTACAAAACCATCGCGGAAAAATTTGAATTCGAAAAAAAATTAATCCAGCGCGAACTTTTAGCGTTTGGGATTCAGAGCATTTATACTTCACCGGAAAATCTGACGGTTAACACGATCAACAAATATCTTGAGTTAAAAGCAAGAGCCATGATCTGAGATCGAAACCGTGACACAGCTCATTGAATATTTTATGCCCGATCCGAAGCCACCATTTGTCGATTAGTTTTCCTGCATTACATTCGAAAACATAATTTCGCCTTACAATTTTTAATAAAAAATTATATGAAAAAACAACTACTTGTATTCAGCACCCTGGTAATTTCATGCGCCAGTGTTGCACAGATAACAATTAATCAGGCGGACGGTCCGCAACTCAATCAGTCTGTGATTCAAAAAGAAGACACAACCAACGCAACCGGCCCCGGAACCAATGGTCCCAACATTACCTGGAACTTTGCATCACTGGCAGCACATACATCCGATACTATGTATTTTGGCCAGGTAGCAGGTACGCCTGCTGCGGCAACTTTTTCGGGCTCTGGAATGTGCATAGCGAATCCTGTGGATACGGAATGGGTTTACATAAGTAATACATCTTCCGCTTTAACCATAGACGGCGTTTACGTTCCATTCATTAGCGGACCCACTGCGATTAAGTTCAATCCTCCACAAAAACTAATTACATGGCCGTCTACTTATAACACATCTTTTACACATACAGCAAAAGCATCTGTGAAAGCAGCCTTCAACAATCCTCCGATGGATTCGATATGGCTTATACAAACAATTGAACAAAGCAGCAGCATCAATGCGTGGGGAACGCTTACAACTCCATATGGAACATTTCAATGTCTGCGCCAGGATTTCATGGACATCAGAACAGACAGCGGATATGCACGCATGTTCGGCACCTGGACATTTATGCAGGAAACTATAGATACAGTAAAAGGCGCACGCTGGTGGACCAATGGAAAAAACTTTCCTGTGATGGAACAGGATATTGACCCGGCAACAGGGAGCGTGAATAACACAAGCTATTTGTTTTTTACAATGGTTGGCTTAAATGAAACGACATCTTCAGATGAATTTATTCTTTGCTATCCTAATCCCGCTTCAGATCAAATAAATTTTATCACACAACAAAATGAAAGCGCTGAGATTATTGTTACTGATATGCAGGGAAAAGTAGTACATAAAATTCTGGTTGATGAAACTACAGAAACAATAAACACTTCCGCGTGGGCAAACGGTATTTACCATTACACACTGATTTCAAAAAACAGTGATGCTCACGTGAACGGAAAAATTGTTGTAACACACTAGGCTAATCTTCTTGTTATTTTATAAAAACCGGAGAAAGATCTCCGGTTTTTTTATTTGAAAAACAGTCTAATGTCAGCATTCTTGTTTTTCAGCAGTTTTTTCTTAATTTTATTATCCAACCTAAAATGAAAACAATATGAAAAAACAATTACTTCTTCTTTCAGGAATTGTGATGTCATGCGGCGCTTTTGCGCAGATAACCATCAATTCATCTGACGGACCTGTATTGAATCAGGTTACAATCACACGAACTGATTCAACCAGCACAACTGGACCTGGCGCCAATGGCCCAAGCATTACATGGAACTTTGGATCGTTATTAAATCAGGACGCAGATACAATTCTATTCGGTCCCGTTTCCGGTACACCGGCAGCAGCGTCGTTTTCCACATCTAACCTTTGTATTGCAAATCCGCTGGACACAACATGGACTTACATTACCAATGGAACATCAGCGCTAACAATTGACGGATTCCAAATACAAAACGCAGGAAGCCCATTGATCTTTAAATATAATCCGCCGCAAAAGCTTATCGATTATCCAAGTACCTATATGAGTACGTTAACAAATGTTGCAAAGGCGTCGGTAAAAATGGCCATCAACAGTCCTCCATTTGATTCTGTTTGGCTTAAGCAAACAATTAATCAGAGCAGTGCAATCAACGCGTGGGGCACGCTTACAACGCCGTCTGGAACATACAATGCACTTCGCCAGGATTACGTGGATATAAATACTGACAGCGCATTTGGCCGCTCATTTGGAGTATGGCAATTTTTGCAGGTAACAAAGGATACTGCTAGTGGCTCACGCTGGTGGGCAAACGGTGTTGGCTTTACTATCATGGACCAGGAGCTTAATCCGCAAACGGGAGCAGTGCTGAGAACAAATTACATGCACATCACAACTGTTGGTCAGAATGAGTCACTGGCTAATACGCCATTCATTCTGTGTTTTCCAAATCCTGCATCAAACGAGCTGAACTTCATGACCAAAGAAAATGAAGGCGCTGAAATAATTGTTACAGATATGCAGGGAAGAGTGATTGAAAAGATCCTTGTTGATGAGCAGACAGAAAAACTGAACACTGCGTCATGGGCAGAAGGAATTTATCATTATACATTGTTCTCCGCTAAACATGAGACGTTGAGCGGAAAAATTGTGGTAACGCATTAATTATTTAATTAATTTTTTTTTTAATCCGGGGAATGTTCTCCGGATTTTTTTTTGAATGTTTCAAAGATTTATTTTTTATAGCCAGGATTTAAACACATTTATGCTTTTGGAACAACAAGGTGAAATTTAAACATAAAAAAACCCGTTGTTCCATTCCTGAAACAACGGGTGTTAAACCTGGTTCATCCGTCCACACATGAAACAACCACACTCCCAGATTTAATTTCAACCAACACTAACAAAAAACATGAAGTAAATTCACTTTCTACATAATAATTCACCTTAAACAGTTCAACTAAATAATCAACTCAACATATACTAAAGAACAATTTTAAATTCAAACAATAACTGTGTAGCGAGCCTGACACTTTTACATTTGCCTTCAAACTTTCATCTGCTGTCCCTCCCGACATGCTTAACGCCGGCACACATAAACAAAAACTGCAATGGACCTTTTTATCACATCAGCCGCGCCGAACAAGACACCAGTTAATTCAGGAGAGTGTTCATGAACAACCGGACTTTATTTTAAGGGATCTTTATCCGCCTTCTTCGCCGCCTTCATTTTTTTCCAAAGAACTACAGTTTGAATTGTTACTTCGCCTGCCTCAACCTCACACCGCTCCTATCCAGAACAACCTCTGCAAAATTCATCCTGCACTTATAAAACTATCAGGATCACAGGAAGCCGATACACAGTTTTCTTGTTTTCAATCACAATTATTTTTACTCCATTACTTTCAGAATGCAACCTTAATACCAAGAGCCGGATCTACGAACATATAGGCATCACCTAAATTATCTATTTCCAGGTATGGCTTCAGATCAAAACTGAAAGCGAATGGAATTTGCCTCACTTTATATTCTATTCCAATCACGCCATCAACACCAACCGCGTAATCTGAGTCGCTGTAACGATAAAGAAATTTTCTGCCATCATCAAATGCATAAAAATTTCTGCTGTTACCTATTGTACTGTGCGCGCCGCCTCCGTAATACCAGTAAAGTCCATCAACGTCCGTATTCGTGTGATGTTCATATAACACTGTCAATCCCATCGCGTCCGGCCAAACTCCAAGTATTCCCTCTATAGCATTCTCAGTTTTAAAAAAATGTTTGAATGTCAGTCCCGATGTCATGCCCGCGCGCAAACCGACTGCGTTTCTATATGAATAACCTTCATCTAACGATCCAGGTATGCGCGTATCTTTCTGAGCAAAAGCAAACGATGAAAAGACAAGCGCTCCAGCCACACATACAGCTTTAAAAATATTTTTCGCTTTCATTTCCGCCTCCGTTTTCAAACTCCTTCATTCACTCGCGTAAAGCTTTTTCAAGTTTGAGACCATTTATTTTTCAAAATCTAAAAACCTGAAATTCAACCTGAGTTTATTATACTGAATTTTCTTTTTGTCTTAAATTGGAAAACCATATTTCAATTTGGGATGCTGTTTACTTGACGGCGAATCTGTTCACGCATGGCGTGAATTTAACTTGAGCCATATTTGATGCTTAATATATAATCGGTAGTTTTGTTTAATCAACATCCGGATGAAAATCAGCAAGATTGTTATACCTTTTTTTATTTCCACTTTGGCTATTGGAATGACGGCCTGGGTTGCGGGCAGCGGACTATTGTTGTCACCAGAAAAAAAATTCCACTCTGAATCTGAAAGAAAATATTTTGCAGAACATCCTGAAGCGATAAAAAACGATCCGGTTCATGTAAATGTTCCGCTCGATTCCAATCAATATTTCCTGACCAAAGAAAGCTGTCGCAATTGTCATGGTCATGATTCCACTAATTACGCAAACGTAGATTATAATGGAAATGATGTAAATCTTTTTGACGATTGGGAGGCTACCATGATGGCCATGGCCGCACGCGATCCGCTGTGGAGAGCGAAAGTGAGTCATGAGATCCTTGTAAATCCTTCTCACTCACTTGCCTTGCAGGATAAATGTACCTCATGCCACGCGCCGATGGGAAGGTACACGCACAACTTTCACGGGAACGGATATTACACAATGAATGATCTTGATAATGATTCGCTGGGTCTTGACGGCGTGAGTTGTTCAGGTTGTCATACAATCGGACCGATGGGAAACGGCGTAACGCTGGGCAATTCATTTTCAGGAGTGATTCCATATGACACACTGCGAAACGCATATGGTCCATTTACAAATCCGGTTACAGGACCAATGCAACTTTACACGGGTTACACGCCAACCTACAGCGCGCACATGAGCGAATCGAGAGCCTGTTCTCCATGTCACACATTAATTACGAATTCAGTTGACCTCAGCGGAAACTTTACCGGAAAAAAATTTGTTGAGCAGGCAACTTATCACGAGTGGCTGAATTCTGTTTTTTCCGCGGACAATGTTACCTGTCAAAATTGTCATATGCCACAGATTACAGATTCAATCAGGATTGCAAACGGATATTTGAATCTTCCTCCCCGCTCGCCTTTTAACCGGCACAAATTTATGGGCGCAAATTCGTTCATGATCAAAATGATCAAGGACAATAAAGGTAAACTTGGCATAACTGTTCCTGACAGAAATTTTGATTCTACTCTTGCTGCAACAAAAAGAAATTTGCGGCAAAATTCTGTGGCGCTGAAAATTTTCCAGGACAGCATAACCGCCGATACGGCTTTTTACCGCGTGCGTTTAATTAACAAAGCGGGACATAAATTTCCTTCAGGCTATCCAAGCAGAAGAGCTGTTCTGCAATTTGTTGTTGTTGGAAATCAAAATGACACTTTATTTAAATCAGGAATTATTGACGCGAATGGAAATACAGGTTCGGTTTTACCTTACGAAGATCATTACACGATTATCAATCAGCAAACGCAGACACAGGTTTATGAAATTGTAATGGGCGATGTGAATGGAAACCGCTCAACAATTCTTGAACGCGCCGACACAGTTTTAAAAGATAATCGTCTTCCTCCGGAAGGATTTGTTTCAACGCATTATTCTTACGACACGATTAAAGTGATGGGCAACGCGCTGAACGATGCTGATTTTAATTTATACAGTCCCGGAGTGGAAGGAAGCGGAAGGGATTATGTTCATTTTCATATCGCGATAGCCGCGTTTCCACAAACGTATAATGTTTTCGCGAGACTATATTATCAAACACTTCCTCCCAATTTTTTGCAGGAAATGTTTTCTTACTCCAGCGCACCGATAGATTCTTTTAAAAACATGTACAATGCAGCGGACAAAGCGGCGGAACTTGTTGACGCCGATTCATTGCTGAACATTGTATTACTTTCTGATGCTTCTACAATGCCGGTCGCCGCTCAGGTATTTCCCGATCCCACTTCAGATGGAAATACGGAGATCAGATTTAATTATCCGGTGGAGATCTCACTTATCCGCGTTGTTAACATGAATGGCCAGACATTGCAGTTGTTAAAGCCACAACAAAAAATTGACAGGATTCCTGTTAAATTGCCGGAGGAAAAAGGGATTTATATTCTTGACATCTATACGGAAACGGGACGGGTGACAAGAAAAGTGATCCGGAATTAGGATTCTGTTTCGTCGCTATATTTTCCAGCTCAGCTTATTAAAACTGTTATTCATCTCTAATTGACGGAAATTGTGCACGATTTTACCCTTTTTCATTTGAATAATAAGAATAGGTGTTTAACCCTCCAAAGCGGGCTCTGAACCTGAAAAAGGTGTTGCGTATCATTGTTTAATTAATAAATTTGATGCTAACGGTAAAACACCCCGTTTCTTAAAATTCATAAACATGAAACTACATTTACGCGGAACCCTTATTCCCTTGTTTGCACTTGCTGCGCTTGGGTCAAATGCTCAGATCTCTTTTACAAATTCAAATTCACTTCTTCACTCATCTACCGGGGTGGCGGGAAGTAACGCAAATGTGCGCAGTGGTAATTCGCTGACTGTTGTGGATATGAATAGTGACGGGCTTGACGATATTTGTAAACTCGCGGATAACGGAGATGTTTCTATTGAGTTTCAGAAACCAGGAGGTTCCTTCAATTACCTTTTCTGCGGAAACATTGGTGGAACAGGCGCTTGGTCTATGGTATGCGGAGATGTTGATCGCAATGGTTACAAAGATGTATTAACAGGTTATGGCAGCAGCGTAAGGCTGATGAAAATTGATCCGACCGGCTCAATGAGCGTAACTCTTTTACCGGGATCATCTTTTTTCGCGCAGAACATGAACTTCATGGACATTAATAATGATGGATGGCTTGATATTTTTGCCTGCGACGATAACTCTTATTCAAAATTATGGTTGAATAACGGCTCTGGAAGTTTTCCAGCTGAAGCAAATAATACAGTTATCAATTTTGATATTACGCCGGGACAAACTTCAAACACCTCCAATGATGATTCAGGAAATTACGGAAGTGTCTGGACGGATTTTGATAATGACGGAGATATTGATTTATATATTGCAAAATGCAGACAGGCCGTGAGCAGCGGTACAGATGCCCGTCGTATTGATGTTTTGTTTGAAAACAATAACGGTACATTTACAAATACAGCATTAAGTCACGGATTAGGAAGCGGCGATCAGGACTGGACATCATCTTTTGGTGATATTGACAATGATGGAGATTTCGATCTGTTTCTCACCAAGCACAATACAACTTCAAGAATTTACAAGAATACCGGTAGCGGAAATTTTGTAAGCGATGCCACAATAACTTTCGGAAGCATGCCTATGCAATCTCAGTTTGAAGACATGGACAATGACGGCTTTGTTGATCTAATCATTACAGGAGACAATGATCACCGCATTTACCACAATAACGGTAACGGAACATTTTCAGATGTAACTCCCGCGAACTTCGTTGTCAGCGGCAATACAGCATTATCATTCGCGTCAGGAGATCTTAATCACGATGGAAAAATTGATTTGTATTTCAGTTATGGAAGCACCTATAACAATCCCGGCACACAGGACGACCGTTACTGGATGAACTCAACAAACAACGCAAATCACTTTCTTACAATTATTCCGGTTGCAACAAACACCAATCATGACGGACTTGGTGTAAGAGCGTTTATTTATGGTCCCTGGGGTGTACAGACACGCGAAGTAAGAGGAGGAGAAAGCTACGGAACATTAAATTCCGGTCACCTCCATTTTGGACTGGGCTCTGCCACCACAATAGATTCTGTTGTTCTTAACTGGCCTTCAGGCGTTCAAACCGTAATAGTTAATCCAACAGTCGATCAGTTTTTAAACGTTGGAGAATCCGGACAATGTACACTTTCAGGTGTTGTAGTAACTCCGGGTGGCAATACCAATCTTTGCAACGGACAAACTGTAACGCTTTCCGCTCCAACTGGAACAGGTTATACTTATTTGTGGTCAGACGGATCAACAACTCAAACAATCACCGCAAATACAGCAGGATCTTACGCTGTACAGGTTACTCAGTCACCTGGTTGTGTTTCTACTTCGCCTTCCATAAACGTAACAATGAACGCGGATGAAACTCCTACGGTGGCATCATCCAGCAACGATCTTGAATTCTGCCAGGACGGAAGTGTAACGCTTAGCTCATCACCCGCATCTTCTTATTTGTGGAGCAACGGCGCAACTACTCAATCAATTGTTGTAACTGCATCCGGTACATACTCTGTAACAATTCAGGGCGCGTGCCAGCAATGGACATCAACAGCAACTTCAGTAACAGTAAATCCGGCGCCTGCCACGCCAACGGGCTCTGATGTTTATATTACCTCCGCGCAAAGCGTAACGCTTACTGCAACTGGAACAAACGATGTTTGGTTCGATGCTGCAACAGGAGGAAATCAGCTTGCAACAGGAAACAATTATGTAACTCCTGTGGTAACACAAGACACAACCTTCTACGTGGAAGATCAAACAACTTACGGAGGCGCGAGTCTTTATGAGGGGATGAAATATCACTCAGGAACCAATTACAGCGGCAGTACATTTAATTCGTACATGATCTTTGATGTTCAGGTTCCATGCACACTGACCACTGTTAAAGTTTATACGGATAGTCCTGGAAACAGATTGATTGAACTTAGAAACAGCAGTGGTATTGTGCTTGATACGCAAATGGTAAATATTCCCCTTGATTCATCAGTCATTACATTAAACTTTCCGTTAACGATTGGAACTTCCTACCAGTTAGGCTGTAATCAGGCTCAAAACCAAGCATTGCTGGGCACGGTTGCTCCACGATTAAGGCGATCAAATTCCAACGTTTCATATCCGTATAATATTTCAGGATTGGTAGACATCACCAACTCTTCACAAGGAAGCACCGTTTACTACTACTTCTACGATTGGAACGTTGTTCAGCAAGGAATGGTTTGTCCTAGTCCGCGTCATCCTCAATCAGTATTATTCGTAACTGGATTGAACGAAGCGGAAATTGAAAACTTCACATTGTATCCAAATCCAACTAATTCTTCAGTGAATATCATGATGAAAGATAATTCTGAAGCGAATACAATCATTACTTTAACCGACCTTACAGGCAAAACAGTTAACGCTGTAACAGTAGGATCGGTTAAAAAAGACCAGGTGATAAATTTTGATATGCAGAATGTTGCGAAAGGAGTTTATTTCATCACGATGAAGCAGAACGGGAACACAACTGTTCAGCGCGTTATTAAAGATTAGTTTAGTTTCTTTTACTACAAAAAAGAGGATGGGCCAAAACCCGTCCTTTTTTTATTTTTTCAGGATGAGGGATTAAGCGACCAGAATGCTCTTTGAATAATCGTCGCAGGTGAAAATAAAAATCTGCTTCTCCCGGCCAATTTGTTTCAGTGCTCTCGCGGCATTTGATTTGCGCGCCGCATCCATATCCGTAAGCGGATCGTCCATCATAATAAAACCGTCGCTGTTTTGTAAGTAAGCTTCCGCCAGTGCAAGTCTAAGAGCAAGTGCAAGACCCGCACGTGTTCCCTGCGACAATAGATCGACGCTGAGTGTGGTTTGTGAATTTGAAATCCGTTCCGGTAAACCATTGCTCATACTCACGTCCGGATACTTATTGTCGGTGATGCAACTGAACCACCAGGCAACACGCTCCGCTGTTTTATCTTTTTTATCGTTTTGTTCAAGAATGTTGTTCAGTTTATCCAGTATGCGCTGCATGGCCGCGCCTTGTTTTTTGGCAAGTTCAAATTTCCGGATCGCTATATCCAGCTGCAGTGTCACGTCTTCGGCGCTCTCTTCCTGCTCCCGACCCAACAGTTTACTCTCTTCATTTTTGTTTGCGCTCAACTCGTCTTTAAGAGCGGACAAACTCTTTTGAAATCTTTCATATTGCGCTTTGAAAGATGAAGCATCGGTAAATCCATCTGGAAGCGCTGCGAGACCGTTTAGTTCCTCTGCAATTTTATTTTCTCTCGTTTCGAGCCGGACAAGCAGCTTAATGATCTCTCTTGGAGATTGATATTTTTCTTCCCACTCAAGCAATTGCTTTTTGTTCTGATCAACAAATACTTTGTGTTCTGCCAGTTCATTCCTTTTTTGTTCCTGCTCTTTTTCTATTGTTGCCACTTCACGCGCCGCGGGGAGTTCAGAAAGTTCATTGACGAATTTTTCCCAGCTCTCAAACGGACGATCCCTCAGTAATCTTTTGTAAATAGCTTGTTTACTGTCAACGGAATTTTTGAGAGTCTTTACTTTTTCATCCAGGACCTTTACT
>CBIHPU010000002.1:0-24609 GCA_966211935.1 uncultured bacterium
TTTCAGGATTTTAGTTTTTGAATAATTCTTGTGATGTATTTTTCTGTTGGAAGCAAACTTTGCTGAATTCTCCTTGCGTAATAAATACTGTCTACTATTTCTTTTTGTTTCTCTTCGATTATCATTTTTTGTATTGATATCTCAATATTTGCTTTCTGCTTTTGACGGAATGCCCTAAAAACAAATAGTGCAAACATTGCCACTAATATAACACCTGCAATTATCACCCACGTAATAATTTTTTGTTTGCGTTTTTCTTCAGCTTCCACGGCGTCTTTTTTTTCCTGTTCTGCTTTTGTTGCTGCTTCTTTTTTATCAAACTCAAATTGCATTTCCAGCTTTGTCTGTTCACGGGTGTTATCTTCATTGTTTACACTGTCGCGATACAGTATGTATTCCTTGTAATCATTGTAAGATTCTTTGAAATTTCCAAGTATGCTATCCGTAATAGAAAGATATAATAACCAGTTAAGCGTTGAATATTTATCTCCCGTTTCTTTAGACATCCTTACCGCTTGCGCTAAATATTTTCTGGCAAGCGCGGGTTTATCCATTTTCAGATAAGTGTTGCCTATGTTGCCAAGCGCCATTCCGGCTTCATTCACATTCTGCATTTCGTTATGGGTCTTAAACGCTTTTGAATAGTGATCCAGCGCCAGCGGATAATTTTCCTTATAAAAGTATATTCCGGCAATATTTGACAGATGACGGACATAACCTTCCTTATTGCCCAGTTCTTCATCAATCTTTAGTGCTTTTGTACAATATTCAAGCGACTTATCCAATGAGTCCACATTCATATATGCGCTTCCAATATTTCCAAGATCGCGCGCCATACCCACTTTATTATTGTTCTTCTCGTCAAGGGCAAGAGCTTTGAAATAATATTCCATCGCTTTTTCATTATCTCCCTGTCTGTCATACACCACGCCTACACTGCAAAATGTTGACGCGTCTTCTCTTAGCGACAACGACTGAAACAAATATTTCAGCGCAACGGGATATTCGCCAAGCAGTATGTGGCAATTGGCGGTTGTACTAAGACAATTGGCCTTAAGAACACTTATTATCTTTTTTACGCGCGGTTCCTTTTCCAGATCTTCCCAAATGCCCATTGATTTTTCGGAATATTCCAACGCTTTATCAAAATCACCTTTCCGATAATAGCAGACCAGCATTTGATAGAACGTTTTGCCTTTTGCAATTTGTTTCCATTCTTTATCCTGCCGATCATTTTTATTAATTAGCGCCAGCGCTGAATTGTTATAAAATAAACTACTGTCCGGATTGCTGAATAACACCTGCCAGGCCAATGTTATTGCCGCGTTGATTTTTGTTGTGTCGTTTTTTCCGGTTGAGACTATTTTTTTTAGAGAATCAATTTTGTTGTGCTGGGCAAATAAAGCGGACAAAAAAAATATGAGCGCCGTTGTGCTATAAATTTTTAAAAGGGCTGGTTTCAAAATAAAAATTTGAGACGGATAATATCGAAATTATGAAGCGTTATTGGTCCGGGATTAAAAGCTAAAAATAGGAATTTTTAATATTGAAATGTTGTTCGCGTCAATGGAAAATAATGTTTAACAATCACTTTAAAAAAATTCTGCGAACTTTGTTAAGTGAAAAGTTTCTCCGCGGTAATCAGCAATTGGTATGAAAAGAACAAGCGCGAACTCCCATGGAGAGAAACTAAAGATCCTTACAAAATCTGGCTGAGCGAAGTTATTTTACAGCAGACGAGAGTAGAGCAGGGCACAAGCTATTACCTTAAATTTATAACCGAGTTTCCTACTGTAAAACATCTTGCGGCCGCATCTGAGGATGAAGTGTTGAAACTGTGGCAGGGACTCGGATATTATTCCCGCGCAAGAAATCTGCATGCGGCTGCCAGGCAAATTACATTGCAAAGTAAAAAAGCAATTTTTCCGGCTTCGTATACTGAAATAATAAAATTAAAAGGGGCGGGGACCTACACCGCCTCGGCAATTTCATCAATATGCTTTAACGAACCAAGAGCGGTAGTGGATGGGAATGTTTACCGTGTGCTGTCGAGAATTTTCGGAATTAAAACTCCAATCGACTCAGGTAAAGGAAAACAAGAATTTCAGGAGCTGGCAGATGCTTTGCTGGATAAAAAAAATCCCGGCAGATACAACCAGGCTGTAATGGAATTCGGTGCCTTACACTGCACTCCGAGAAATCCGAATTGTACCTCTTGTCCTTTTGAACAAAATTGTTTTGCTCACGCGAAAAAGATGGTCAATGAACTTCCCGTTAAGGAGAGAAAAACTAAAACGAGAACAAGGTATTTTTATTACCTGGTGTGTACGCATGGTAATAAAACGTTTTTGAAGAAACGGACAAATGCAAAAGATATCTGGCAAAACCTGTACGAATTTCCATTGTTGGAAACGCTGAAACCGCAATCCGATAAAAAGATCATTGCTGAAATTTTGAAGGAATTTGGCCTGAAAGGAAAACAATATGCGGTGCGATCAATTTCTCCGGGATACAAACACGTTCTTTCGCACCAGGTGCTTCAAGCCAAATTTGTAAATATTGAATTAACAAAAGTGCCAGCGGTCCTTAAAAAGAAATTTATCTGCGTAAACAGGAAAGCGGCACATACCTATGCCTTACCAAGACTGATAGAAAAATTTGTTGAGTCGGAAACGTTTAATTGACACGCAGGCTGCTGTCTATTCTTTTCAGTTCTCTTTCCATTTCGTCTGTATCACCTACTTCACGGAAAGGTTTTTCAAAATTTTCTGATATGCTCCATTTGCTTGTTGCCGGATCATAGTAGGAAATGCACACAGGTCTCCCCCTGTAAAGAAATTTACAGAAAATGAAGCCTTCAATGCTGACTTCCGGGGCAGTGGACTCGAGATTTTTAAGCATTGTTTTCCAACGACTGTTTTTGTACAACAATCCTTGCCGTTCTCGGTTCAAAGGAATGACAAAAGAATGACTTGCTGAATCTTTTTCGTTGAATCGTCCCTTTTGCCCGGTGTTTATACGTTTTCAAGGAGGGAATTCTGCCATTAATCGCATTCAGAAAATTCCATATGTTAATATTGCATTTCGCTGGAAGTTTTCAACCTTTAAAGCGCCGGGTTTGCAAATTGATAACTTTGAAAATTATTTTTTTGTTTAATCGGGAATTTAATAATGGCAAAGACAAAAACAACATATTTCTGCCAGAGCTGTGGTGCGGAATCGGCCAAATGGCTTGGTAAATGTCCGTCATGCAATGAGTGGAATACTTTGGTTGAAGAAATAATTCAAAAAGACACAAAGGGAATGGCTCAACGCGTTTCCGGCGCCTCGCAGCGCATGCCTAAACCAAGACAGCTTGCGGATATAGGAATGCTGGAGCAAATGCGCATTTCAATTTATGATAAAGAATTGTCGCGCGTTCTGGGGGGAGGAATTGTTCCAGGATCGCTGGTGTTATTTGGCGGTGAACCAGGAATTGGCAAATCTACGTTGATGCTGCAGCTTGCACTAATGCTCAAAAATATAAAAGTACTTTATGTAAGCGGTGAAGAGAGCGAACAGCAGATACGAATGCGTGCGGAACGCATAGGCGCGAAAAATGATCAGTGCTTCATTCTTACAGAAACAAATACGCAGAATATTTTTCAGCAGCTAACGCAACTGCAACCCGGACTCGTTATCATTGATTCCATTCAGACTTTGCACACATCATACATCGACTCTTCTCCGGGCAGCGTGAGCCAGGTGCGTGAGTGCGCGGCAGAATTATTGCGTTATGCAAAAGAAAGCGGCACGCCGGTTTTTATTATTGGTCACATAACAAAAGAGGGAAGTCTTGCTGGTCCCAAGGTACTGGAACACATGGTAGACACCGTGTTGCAGTTTGAAGGTGACAGGAACCACGTATATCGTTTGCTCCGCACAACCAAAAATAGATTTGGAAGCACAAATGAACTTGGTATTTATGAAATGCAGGGAATTGGCTTGCGGGAAGTAAGCAACCCAAGTGAAATATTGATAACGCAACGCGAGAGCGCGACTAGTGGAGTTGCCATTGCCGCCTCACTTGAAGGCAATCGTCCATTACTGATTGAAACACAGGCGCTGGTTAGTTCCGCCGCATATGGAACTCCTCAGCGCTCATCAACCGGGTATGATCTGCGTAGATTGAACATGTTGCTTGCAGTTCTTGAAAAGCGATGCGGTTTCAGACTTGGAGCCAAGGATGTTTTTCTGAATATTGCAGGCGGAATAAAAGTTGAAGATCCCGCAATTGATCTTGCATTGGTTTGCGCCATTCTTTCAAGCAACGAAGAAATTTCTCTTCCGCAGAATGTTTGTTTTGCGGGAGAAGTTGGACTTACAGGAGAGATCAGGCCGGTAACAAGAGTGGATCAGCGGATCTTTGAGGCGGAGAAACTCGGTTTTGAAAGAGTTTTCATTTCCACCTACAACAAGAAGGGACTAGATCTCAAAAACCTTAAAATTGAGGTGGTCACCGTAGGAAAAATGGAAGAAGTGTTTCAGAATCTGTTTGGATAGTTGTTTTATTTAGTATCTGGTATTAATTATCCTTCCATTAATTACGATCTTGCCGGATAAGATTTAATTGAAAGTGGTAGCTGAACTCACAATACTCGTTTTTCTATTTTTGTTTTCCATTCCTCCGTTGCTGGTCAGAAAATTTTCGCAGGACAAACATCTGAAACGTCCCTTCTGGCAATTCAACGATTATAATTCAGTTGCAATTGCTTTGGTGTGTCTCTTTATTTCCATTGTTGCATTGAACGTAGTTGAACCGCAACCCGACATCAGTACACCCGAAAAACAAATTGATTTTGGAAAGAGACGAGGAATTAAACAGCATGAACAGGTTGGTTATGAAAGAAAGATGCTTGCCCAGCCTGATAATTTGTATTACAACTTTAAGGCGCTTGAGGTCTGGAACCAGAACCTGGAGGCGCGACGAATTGCATTGCCCGAATCTTTTTTCAGCAGGAGTACTCACCCGGAAGATTATTATACCCGTTTACTCGAATCGCCGGATTCTGCGTTGAAAGATGCAGCTCACTTTGGAATTGCGGCGTTACGTATTCTGCGGAATTCCTCAAAGCTGGAAGCGGAAGAAAATATCGCTAAGATATCTGATCAGAGCAAACCCTGCATTCAATATCTGAAGGCTTTAATGGTGGAGAAAACATCACCTTCTTCCGCTGTTCGTTATTATAAAGATGAAATAAATAACAAAGGAAATATTGAACAGAGCGTAGAATGGCTGAGTGGCTATTATTATTACAACAATGATATTCTGTCACTGATAAACCTGAACACACACCCATATTCCTCGCCATACCTCAGTGTATTTTACAAACAGTTCCTTGCGTTCAGAAATAACCATTACCTGGAATTTCTGCGGCTGGAGTTTGATTATTGTTTTACGAAATGGAATATTTCAGGAATTGTGGGAGCAATACTGATCTTTCTCGTCTGGATATTTTATATTCTCAGTATAGACGTTTATGAGAGGGAAAGGATCAAGCACATAGTTTTTACAATTGTGTCTTCATGTGTCTTAACAATACTCATCTCTTACTATTATCATTATGAGCATGTTTATCTTGACATAAACAGGACCGGCGAACTGATGAACGATTTTCTGTATTATACCATAGGGGTTGGACTGCCTGAGGAGATCGTCAAGATTATTCCTGTATTGATTTTACTTCAATTTACCAAAGCAATCAACGAGCCGTTGGATTATATAATTTTCGGTTCACTCAGCGCATTAAGTTTTGCCTTCGTAGAGAATACTTTTTATTTTGATGAAGATGGTCTTTACAATATTCACGCAAGAGCTTTGTGGACATCTGTATCACACGCTGCCGATACCTGCATTATTACTTATTGCCTCATGTTTGCGAGATGGCATCCCGCTGCCAAAGGAATTACGAAGAACAAATTAGTGATGTTTGGAATAGGGTTAACAATTGCTTCTCTGTCTCACGGAATGTATGATTTCTTTTTAGGCAAACAATTTACTGAAGTCTGGATTATTCCTTTTTTCATTGTTCTCACTTCAATCGTCGTGTACACCAGCATGATCAATAACGGCATAAATAATTCTCCTTTTTATATTAAATCAAAAACATTAAATACAGACAGGTTAGGTTCGCTGCTTGCTTCTCTTTTGCTTGGCGTTATTATTTTCGAGTATGTCTGCATAAGTTATATCTACGGAATCTCTACCGGTAACGAAGGCCTTGTAATGTCACTTTTAACCAGTTGGTATTTATTATTGTTCCTTGCAATGCGCCTTACAGGAATTGATATTTTCCCGGGCAGGTGGGAGAAGCTTAAATTTCTTTCAAGCGTTAATCCTGTTGCGATAATCATGCGCAAAAAAATTAATTACGCAAACTATATTGGAAAGGAGTTGCTGATTAACGGCGGACGAAAGAACGCGGTCATATTAAAATATCTGCCATTGAAGGGTAAAATTGTACGGCGCGAAGCAGTGTCTGATTATACAGGATGGATGGTGGTGGACATTGACAAGCCCATTACAGTAGGGAAGAAAGATTACAAACAGATCTGGATCAGGACCAGTGAAGAAAATGTTCCTATTATAAATAATTCCGGTGTTGAGGTAAAGCTTTGGATTTTGCCGGAGTCGTCACATATAAAAGATGAAAAAACAGAAGCTGATTTAATTTATATTGATCGCGTTTTAGTCAATTAAAGAACGGCTTCAGCTTTAATTTATTCATTGCTTCACAAAAATAAGTTTGTACAGATCGGGGTTGTTTGAAGGATTTTTGTTTTGAGATTTTTCCAGCTTAAATCCGTACTGCGTTACCTTTTTAATTACTTCATCGGGGCTATAATAGCGATGACCTTTCGCCAGGCAACGCGCGTCCAGGATGTAAATTTTACCTCCCGGTTTCAGTTTGCTTTTAATATCCAGAAGCATCTCATCAACAAAAGTAAACTCATGAAAAGCGGATAAAATAATGATCTTATCAAAAGCCCCGTCATTAAGGTTGGTTTTTTTCTCTTCTCCAATGCAGATATGAAAGCGGTTACTCAGAGGAGAACCTTTCAGTTTACTATAATGTTTAATGTGTTTTTCAAGTTTTTTTTCGTTCAGCACTTTGCTGTCAATTTCTTCCAGGTAAAAAACCAGGCTGTCGTACAACAATGAAAAAACAGGACCGTACTTGCCGTTGCCAGCTCCAATATCCGCGATGGTATCACCCGCTTTAAAATCAAAAAATTCTATTACCTCCTGTTTGGAAGAAAAGCATTCTGCCAGGTTGTGAAATACTTTAAAGTTAAAAGGAACAGAATCTTTCTTTTCGGATGTCTGGGCGCTGGATAAAAAAGTGAAAATGAACAATAACAGAAAAAAATAAGTGGTCTTCATGAAATACAATTTTTTCATTTCTGCGCGAAAAGAGATCCGGTATAAATAAAGATAAAATAAAAATCCGTGCAATACAACCGGTAGCAGTTGATATTATTGGTAATACACAAATGAAATCAGGGGTTGAGCCGCCTCAGGTTACGCTCAATGTACTTTTGCGAAGTAATAAGGGCGTGCTGTATGCGACGCGCGTACTCAATAGAATCAAGAATAGCTTTTTGTTTTTCCTCCACAAAATCTTTCTGTTTTTCCACTAATTTTTTCTGATCTTCAATTATGTTTTTTTGCTTCCTGATAACCCTGAACTTATTCAGCAGAATGAGAGAGAAAATTATTACGCAGGCAAAACCTATTATTGTTGAAACAAGAATTATTCGTTGCTCACGCTTTTCCTGCTTGGCAATTGCGTCCTTCTTTTCCTGTATGGCCTGCACACGTATCGCCTTTTCCTCATACTCATACTCTATTTGTTTTTTCTCTGCTTCTTTCAGCAGTTCCATATTAGAAAGGCTGTCGTAATATAATTTGTAAAGTTTGTGCGATTCATACGCCTTCTGAAAGTTACCTGTGCGCGCATGCAGATCGCTCAGATTGCGATAGCTGTTGCAGAATATTGCAGGCAGGCCCAGGCGTTTGGCATAAGTTAGCGCAGTATCGGTTATGGCAAACGCTTCTTTGTACTGCCGGCTTGAAATGTAGATGGAACCCAGAAAATTCATGGATTGTGCTACGCCTTTAATATCATTGTGCAACTGCCCGTAATAAATACCTTTTCTCAAATAAATGATCGCACTGTCAATCGTTCCTATATCGTTGTAAACAGAACCAATATTGTGATAGCATGCCTGTGCCCCGGGAATGTTATCCGTTTTCAGACAAAGATCCAGGCTCTTTTTCATGTAATACAACGCGCTGTCAAACATTCTGAAGTTTCTGTAGTTGGCGCCAAGGTTACCATAGGCCTGTCCGAGACGGAACTGATCGTTCGCCTCTTTGCTTAGATTTAGAGCAGAGAAAAAATGAACTTCAGCCATTTTATAATTATCCAGCTTCCGGTAAGCAAAACCAATATTGCTGTGTGTTTCCGCCATGCCTTCTTTATTGCCCTGTTTTTCCTGCAAAACAAGAGCGGAATGAAAATTTTCCAACCCCTCCATTAGTTTTCCCGTATTCAGTTGCAGCCGCCCAATATTATTCAGCGCGTAACTTAAATTCTCCTGGTCGTTAGCGCGAATAAAATAATCACGGCTGATGGTGAAGTAATGAAGCGCTTCACGTAATCTGCCGGTGTGTTCATACGAAAAACCAATGTTATAAGCGGATAGCGCTATTCCGTGGTCAAAGTTTAACTGACATGAAAGCGCATAAGCAGGCTCGGCATATTTAAGTATATCCTTCTCTTCGCAGAGTTCACTAAGTTGCCATAAAATGTTTACCCTGTTTGTGTCTTCTCCGCTGTTCTTCAGCAACTGCTGAAGTGAATCCATCTCTCTATCCTGCGCTTTATTTATCAGGGAAGAAACCAATAACAACAGTAAAAAAAAGCCGGACCTGTTCACTTTTGCAGATAAAAAATTTCTATTGCAATTTACTATTAATCTATGGTTCTTTACCGCTAAATTTTCATGAGACAGGTTGTGAAATTGCCTGGCGTGTTGAAGAAAAATAAAATCATTTTAACATTAATAGATTAGAAGGAAATTAAAAAGTAAACCGTTCGCCCCCTGCCCGCATCCGTTTACCGACCCGCAGCTGACAGTGAGCTACCAGCTGTTTTTTCTCCTTTGTTCACTACATACATTTGTATTATAAATAAATCGCCTACTAAAAAATAAAATAAAATGGAAGTGATTAATGAGAATAATAGCAATAAAAAAGACCAGGCTTCTGATCAGCGCGGAGATTATGGTTGTTACTACGATGAAAATTGGGAGAGCCGGCATCGCATGAGCAAAGTTTTTGTTGGGATTGTTGTGATTGTAGCCGGCGCCCTGCTTTTGATGCGTCAGACTGGAGCTGAAATTCCGAACTGGATCCTTTCATGGCCAATGATTCTTGTTGTAGCGGGATTGGCTGCGGGAATAAAACACGGATTCAAAAGAGTGCATCCTTATGTTATCACACTTATCGGTTTACTTTTTCTGGCAGATAGAATTTACGGCAGCATGGAGCTGAAACCTTATATCTGGCCGATTGTGATAATGGTAGTTGGACTCATTATCATTTTCAAACCGAAAAGAAAACACTATAAACATTGGAAGCATCATCATCATCAGGCCTGGGAATATTATAACGAAAAAAAAAAGCACGGTACCATGAGTAATGATGATTTTCTGGATGTAAACGCGGTATTCGGATCCGTAACCCGGAATGTAATTTCAAAAAATTTTAAGGGCGGTGAAGTGAACGCTGTTTTTGGCGGAGCAGAAATAAATTTGTCACAGGCGGATTTTGAGGGCATGGTTGAACTTGAACTCAACCAGGTTTTTGGTGGAACTAAATTGATTGTACCATCCAACTGGAGAATTCAATCTGAGCAGTCTGCTGTGTTTGGTGGTATAGAAGACAAGCGTCCGGTTATGCCTGCCTCCGGTGTCGCGGAAAACAAAGTGCTTGTGTTGAAAGGTAATTGTGTTTTTGGAGGAATAGAGATTCGCAGTTATTAATTCTCTTTATGAAATTTCTGGCGAAAATAATTTTTCGAATAAACAGGTTGGCTGATGAGTTCGAATACGACGAGCAGCTTCATTTAATCGAAGTGTCTTCTGAAAAAGAAGCTATTGTTATAGCGGAAGAGATTGGACGTAAAAACGAAGAGTGGATAGTGTGCGAGTCAGGAGAAAATATTCTGTGGGAATTCATTGGTGTTGCTGAACTATTTGAAATAAATACTTCGCAATCGATAATATATTCATTTACAAGCAGGCACAGAGGAGCGGATTATATTAATTTTGTGAAATCACGGCATAAACATCTCAGTGAGCCTCACCAGGGAAAATTCATCCAATCAATTTTTACAGATGCAGACCAAACGCGTATGGCTCATCTATAGTTTGTGGTGGCTCTTTTGCTTCCTCGCGCAGTTTGCAGTTCTGTTTTGGCTGGGCATTAGACTTAACATTGCACTCGCTGATTCTTTCTTCAGCTCCGTTCTCATTCTGTTATGCGGACACGTCACTTCAAATTTTTACCGCCACTTTCAGCCGGGTAAAGCCAACCGGCTGCATCGATTGTTATGGGGATTTACATTGGCAGCGGTTTGTGTTGCTGCTCAACGTTATGGACTGATCTGGTTGTTTGATTATGACGAGTCGTATAAAAAATTTATGGACGAGTCACTGCCCGTCCGGTTTTTATTTGCAGTGTTGGTTATTGCTTTCATGACACTTATTACCTGGCTCTGGAGTTACATGAAAGAAAAGCAGGATGAAGAATTACGAAGAGCAACCGCCGAGAGTCTCAGTAAGGAAGCGGAACTGGCGAGGTTGCGCCAGCAGTTGCAGCCACATTTTTTATTCAATAGTTTGAATTCAGTGAACGCGCTTATCGCGATAAATCCTGAAGAGGCGAGAAAAATGATTCAGCATCTCAGCGATTTCATGCGGTTGACTTTGAAGAGTGATGATAAACTGGTGATGTTTTCAGAGGAACTTAAACATCTTGAACTTTATCTTGGCATAGAAAAGGTGCGTTTCGGACATCGTCTTGACGTGAAGATAAACGTGGATAAGCCAGCGGAAAATTTTCTGGTGCCGCCGTTGTTGCTTCAGCCCGTTGCTGAAAACGCAATAAAATACGGTTTGTATAATACAACGGGGGAAGTTGAAATAAAGATCAAAGCGTCTGATAAGAACGGAATATTGGAGATCATTACAGAGAATCCATTCGACATTCAAACACCCAAGGGAACAGGATTCGGATTGAACGCGGTGCAGAGAAGATTATATTTACTTTACGGAAGAAACGATCTGCTGAAGACTTATACAAAAGAGAATATTTTTATTACTCACATTTTTATTCCCCAAAACAAATGATCAATTGTGTTATAATAGATGATGAGCCACTGGCGCGAAGCGTGGTGAAAGAATATTTATGCGATTTTCCTGAAGTAAAAATTGTTGCAGAATGTAATGATGGATTTGAAGGCGTGAAAGCGATAATGCAGCACAAACCTGATCTGGTTTTTCTGGATATACAGATGCCGAAGATAACAGGCTTCGAAATGCTGGAACTTTTAGATCCTGTTCCACCAGTTATATTTACAACCGCGTTTGACGAATATGCAATCAAAGCGTTTGAACTGCACGCAATTGATTATTTATTGAAACCATTCAGTAAGGAGAGATTTAATTCTGCAATGAAAAAATGGCTCGATAACAGGAGTAAAGACAATACTCATTCAAAAATTGCGGGAATGCAATCGGAGCTTGTTCATCAACCAGAAGAGGCGGACAGGGTGGTGGTGAGGATGAATGGTGAGATTGAAATAATTCCTTCTAAGGATATTTATTACATAGAAGCATTTGATGACTATGTAAAAATCTTTACAAAAGACAGTTGGTTTTTGAAAAAGAAGACCATGAACTATTTTGAGCAAACGCTGGCGCCCGCAAATTTTTTCAGGGCACACCGTTCCTTTCTATTCAATTTGTCTCATCTTACCCGCGTTGAACCCTACGAGAAATCCGGTTACATCGCTTTGCTGAAAAACGGATCTAAAATTCCATTGAGCAGAAGCGGTTATGCAAGGTTGAAGGAAGTGCTGGGAATCTAAAAACGGATAAAAAATATTTCACGCGGAGAGGCCCACCTTCGCGTAGCTTCGGCTGTTAAAAGAAGAAAGCGGAGTGCGCTGAGTTTTGAAAAAAATCCTTTGTGGCCACTGTGCTCCCTAGCGAACTTTGTGTCCCTGACCGATGTTACTTTTTCAAAAGATTGTAGCACACTCCGGCCCGCGCGGAAAAGTTATCGCTCAGATAAGGATTACCAATGATCCATCCCTTTGTTTTTCCGGAAATGGAAACATATGCTGATAAATTTTCATTAAAGAAATAATTCGTTTTTAATTCCGCCATTCCGCCAAAAATAAATTCATCTGAAAAAAATGTTTTTGGCTGATTCCATAAATTAAACCTTAAGTCTGTTTTTATTTTTGGTGAAAGCGCGTAATTGTAAAGTCCCGCTCCAAATCCGAAGGCAGATTTTGCTTTGCCTGAATACCGGTGAACATTAACCTGCAGATCGAATTTTCCATATTTAACCAGGATGAAGACTGCGACATCATTCCCAAAATGCGTTGGTGAATACTGAGCAAAACAATTGAATGAAAATTTATCGTTGATCTTTATTTTGTTCACGAAGAAAATTGCCGGATTCAGAAAATTAAGCAGTGACAGATTCTTTTGTGTTTTTAAAAATGATTGCGCTTCTGGTGAAAGATCCGAAAATCCCACGCGTCTGTTTACGCCATTTCCATTTGGGAACGAATCACGGGAAGTAAACGCTAAAGATGGATTGAACATATCATAGGCCCATGCAGTTAAATCGGCTCCCGCAAAATCCCGTTCTTCAGAATTTTTATTTTCGTGAAGTGGAGCAAGCACTTTTACGGAGTCACTGATAGCGCTGGTTGAAAATCTGAAATAATTAAATACATAATAAGCATTATATAAAAGCAGCGCGTTTTTTTTCAAGCTGCGATCAAGGTAAAAATCATTCAGCGTTGTTTTTTCATTTAAGGCAATCTCATACTGCACGCCGGATACATAAGAATATAAAAGCTGGTCGGTTTTGTTCGCCTTTAGTTCATTTAACGCAGAATCCGAAACGCCATAAACTGTTCCATCCCAACGGCTGAAAATCCAGTTTCCGTTTTTTGAAGAGACATCGCCAACAGCTAAAGCAGATCTGTGAAATTCCTCATGCCCCCAAACCCCTAAGGGAATTGGTAACTCGCTTCCGTATTTTGAAAAAGCGAGACTTACGCCATACTTAAAAATCTTGTTCAGGATCTTTCGTTTTTTTGAATAGGGCTTCGTTTTCGAAATGAAAATTTTGTCTCCCAAAGCATTAACGCCCCAGAAACTGAGCTCGTAAAAATCATTCGACACTTCCATGGCCTGGTTCATCGACGGAAACCGATAATTGAATGAAACGTTTTGCGGGTAGTCAAAAACCGGCAAATCCAGGCGGAGTTTGTAGCAGTTAGTGTCCTGTGCATTAATAAAAAGTGTGGCAATAATAAATGCGTACCCCACCATCAACTTCACTGTTCTCATAGAATGTATTTTAAGCCTGAGACGGAATCCGGTAAAAAAAAGTTACAGCATCCGAAAAATAAAGGCGCAAAAATATATTTTTATTTGAAATAGATGGTGGATGTTATCGCAACACAGGTAAAATATGTGATTTGCTTAAATTCTGAATCATTGATGGTCACGTTCGCGATTATAGGTGCAGAAACTCAGGTTGAATGAGAGTTTCACTGCTGGCAGAACTGTCGGTTTTTTATCAGCTAAAGGATGTCCGTTCGGGGAAGTGCTAATTAAGTTAAAATACGGTCTCACCCATGCAGGGTGATTTCAGGAGAGTTTTTATTTACGAAATTTGTATAAATGCATTTGATAGTTCGAACATTTTTGCTGCCGTTATTATTTTGTGTGCGGATTTTATCCGGTCAGGATCACGGGTTTTTTAAACAGATCTGGCTGGACGAAGGACTTTCGCAAAGCAGCATCACTGCAATAGCTTCCGACAAAACAGGTTTCATGTGGTTTGGCACGCAGGATGGTTTGAACCGTTTTGACGGCAGACGAATTGAGAAGTTCAATTTTCAGCCATTCGGCGGAAATTCTTTGATATCGGACAATATAATGTCACTCGTGTCGGAAGATGAGATTATCTGGGCGCAGTCATTCGAAGGAATTGACGTCATCGATATTTCGACATTAACGATCCGGAATTTATACAACCTTGCGGCACAGGAAAAAAAAGTCGGCTCAGCTCTTTATCCGATCCGCTTATGGAATGTGGAGAATATAGTTTATGCTTTTGCAAGGGGAGGTGTATTTGAGCTTAGAAAAAGTAGCGGAAGCGTTAGTTGGAATAAACTTTTTTCAAATTCCGGCACTGACAGTAAACAGCCTTTTGGAGTAAAAAAAATAGTCGCCGGGCCGTCCAATTCTTTATTGCTTGCAACAACAGACGGAATTTTCACTTACGATAAAACCGAAAGGCGTTTGCATCGATTTGAATTGGAAAATTCACAGGGTAAAAAAAATTTTCCTGCTGAATCCGCCGATTTAATTTTTGACGGTGAGAGTGTGATCTTCAGCCAGGGGAATGCTGTTGTCATTTGCAATCTTTCAACGAAAACCGTCACCGAATGGAAAGTTCCTTGTAACGGTAACGTTCAGATCAACGCTTTATTGAAGGATAATCGCGGAAGGATTTGGGTAGGCACAGTTGGGGAAGGTATTTATATACTGGAGATCGCAGCCTATGGAAATATTGTACAGCAGAAGCATTTTAAAAAAACAGCTGAGAACAAATACGGTCTGAACTGTGATTTTATCAATTGCTTTTTTCAAAAACAAAGTACAGACGAAGATATTGTGTGGATTGGAACACGAGACGCCGGCGTTTTCCAGTATAGCTATTCGGCCAATTCTTTCAGCTTAATTTCTGCGCCAATGAAACTTCCGGCTCAGAATTTTTTTTCAATCACTCAGGACAGCAGCGGACATATCTGGGCTTCTACCAACACAGGTCTTGTACGATTCAGTCAGCGCAATAAAGAATATTCTGTCATTGACCTTACCCAATATGATGGAATGCCGTATAAACCTGTTGAAGCGAGTTTCACTGACTCGGCAGGAAGAGTGTGGTGCGCGCTGAGCAATAAACTTTACATGCTCGACACAAAAAATTCCAGACTTGTGATAGAGGATCCTGCGCTCACATCAATGCAAAATTCAACAATTTATACTATTACCGGTGTGAACAGAGATAATCTTATTCTTGGAACGCAGGCTGGGATCATATTTTATGATGTGAAGAATCACACAAAAAGAATACTGGATACTGTTGAAGTGAATGGCAGAAGAATGCAGGTGCCATCGACTGCCGGACTGTGTGTGGATCGTTACAAAAGCATCTGGGCTGCAACGCATAATGGTCTGTTAGTACTTTCTCATAACGGCAGAAACAGATTTTACAGAAATAGTCCGACCGATACTACAAGTTTACTTTCTAATGTTGTAATGACCGTCTGCGAGGGAAAAGATGGAAAGATGCTTATCGGGACAACGAAGGGATTGAGCATTCTGGAAAAAAACTCCGATGATCGTTTTACAAATTACTTCTCCGTGCCTGGTCTGAGCAACAATTTCATTTATGGAATTGTGAGGGACGATGAAGGGAAATATTGGATGAGTACGAATTACGGTATCGCAGTATTTGACATTGAATCGAGAAAATTCAGAACGTATACTGCAGCCGATGGAACTTCGCTTAACGAATTTAATTCGTCAGGATATTATAAAACTTCGGATGGACAATTGCTGTTTGGTGCATTGGGCGGATTGATCGGCGTTTATCCCAACAGACTTACGGGAAGCCGGATTAGTCCGGAAGTGGTGATGTCTCGCGCCGTGGTTGGCGAACTTGAGTTTTCAAACGTGGATGAATTGAAGAATTATCCTTCGCAACTTGGTTTCGATCATCACATGCTGCTATTTGATTTTTCAGTGCTCGATCTGAAAGGTCCTTCGCACTCCAGATTGTACTTTTCACTGGAAGCATCTGATAAAGACAACTGGGTAGAAGCGAAAGGGGAAAAACTCATCAGGCTCGGCTTTGCAAATCTTGCGCCCGGTGATTATACGCTAAAAGTAAAAGCTGTAAGCGTGGATGGACTTGAATCTTCACAGCCCTTGTTATTGAAATTCACAGTCAATCCTCCATTTTGGCATTCAACCTGGTTTTATATGATCTTATTGGCAGTTGTTCTTGCGGGAACTTATGTTGTTTACCGTGTAAGACTAAGAAACCGCATTGCCATGCTGAAAAAAATGGAGCAGATAAGGCAGGAAGAGAATGAACGTGTGCGGAAAGCGGCTGCACTGGATCTGCACGATGAATTTGGAAACGGACTTACGCGGATTAGTATGCTCGTTGAAACGCTGAAGATGAAAATCCCCGAAGAGCAGAAGGATGTACGGGTTGTATTGAATGTTATCTCTGAAAATACGTTGAGACTTTACAACGGAACAAAAGATTTTATCTGGAGCATTAATCCAACTAATGACAACTTGTATGAAACATTAATACGAATAAAAGATTTTGGAGATGAAATATTTTTTGACAGCGGGACTGATTTTAAAGCTGAAGGGTTAGATGAAAAATTGAAAGAGAAAAAACATGCGCCGGGAACCGGAAGAAATCTTGTTATGATCTTTAAGGAAGCTATTAGTAATGCAGTTAAACATTCCGGCGCCAGCAATGTAAAACTGCATGTGGAGGAACAGCCGGATTTAGTTGTGTTATCTTTGAAAGATAATGGTAAAGGTTTCGATTATGCTAAGAAGAATG
Organism: uncultured bacterium; assembly: GCA_966211935.1. Taxonomy (GTDB): domain Bacteria; phylum Bacteroidota; class Bacteroidia; order B-17B0; family Aurantibacillaceae; genus AM-1111. The sequence goes on from CBIHPU010000002.1 coordinate 17,015, forward strand.
GAGGCTTTGGTATTGGAAACATGAAACAAAGAGCTCAGCGTATTGGTGGGGAACTGGAAATTATTGGAAATGGAGAAGGTGGAACAATTTTAAAAGTAAAAATAAAATCATGATCGGGTCAGCAACAAACAGCAAACGTATTGTATTGGTTGAAGATGATATCATCATCCGCAGCGCATTTATTGAATTGATTAACGCCAGTGAAAGCTATCGTGTTGTTAAATCCTATCCAGATGCGGAACAGAGCATAAAACATCTGGAAAGCGATAATGCGGATATTTATTTAATGGACATTGAATTGCCTGGAATGAATGGGATAGAAGCCATTTCAAAAATCAAACAAAAAGCTCCAAACAAGCAGGTGGTTGTTGTTACAGTCTATGAGAATGACGAACTTGTTTTTAAAGCATTATGCGAAGGCGCCAGCGGGTACCTGACAAAAAACACCCCGCCGGCGAAAATCATTGACTCACTTAAAGAACTTGAAGGCGGGGGAGCGCCCATGAGCACCAACATAGCGCGTATGGTGGTTCAATCGTTTCATCGTAACAGGCAAAGCCCTTTAACACCCCGAGAGCTTGAGGTGCTGAACTTGCTTGCAAGTGGCAAAAGTTACAGCAGTATAGCCGATCAGTTGTTTGTGGATAAAGAAACTATTCGCACGCATATCAAGAATATTTACCTGAAGCTGGAAGTCCATTCAAAGGCGGATGCAATCGAGAAAGCGCGGAAGAATAAATTCATTTAAAATTTTTTAAGGGGTTCCGGTTTTCCGCACATAGAATATCCCCCAATTTGCGTTGAATCGCATTATTACTTGCAGTTAAGTTAGTCCGCTTATATCTCAGCAAAGCCGTTCCTCATCAATCACCCAAACTGGGTGTTACGAGTCAGAGATACCCGAAGTATTTTTGAAGTCAGATGAAAGAAATCAGGAAAATAGTTTTGACGGTGCTGATTCCCTCAATGTGTTTAAGTGCTGCAAAAAAAAATGAAAGCGCGGATAGTTCCGGTGAGGTTCTGAGCAATGAACAGCAGGCGGTTCCATTTGCAAACGTGGTGCTGAAGAATTCCTCAGACTCATCGTTTGTAAAAGTTGAACTTACTGACGAAAAAGGAAATTTTCTTTTTCAGAGGATAAATCCGGGTGATTATTTTCTTGAGATACGCGCTACCGGTTTCCAGCCTTTTCATGGGAACAACTTCACGTTACTCTCAAATCAGAATCAGAAGTTAGGGACAGTCATTCTTGTAAATGATGCGGGATTACTGCAAACAGTGAACGTTGTGGGCGACAAACCATTTATAGAAAAGCAGATCGACCGCACTGTTGTGAATGTGGAGAACAGCATTGTGCTTGCGGGAACTTCTATTCTTGATCTGATGGAGAAGCTACCGGGTGTGCAGGTGAACCAGGATGGGAACATTACGTTGCGGGGAAAGAGTGGAATAATTATTACGATCGATGGAAAACAAACCGGTTTAAGCGGACAGGATCTTGGAAATTTACTGAAGGGAATGTCTTCCGCGTCTATTCATAAAATTGAAATTATTACCAATCCTTCTTCAAAATACGATGCTGCAGGAAACGCCGGGATCATCAATATTGTAATGAAGAAAAACAAACGCCCGGGCACAAGCGGCAGTATCTCTGCCGGATATGGACAAGGTCGTTATGAGAAATACAATTCATCATTTAATCTGGGCTACAAAAGTTCAAAATTCAGCTTCCTCTTTAATTATAATTATTCGCATCGCAAGGCTTTTAATAATTTAATGCTGACGAGGTATTTCTATACCAACGATACTTTGTCCACTGTCTTCGACACATATAATTACATCATTTTTCCTTTTAATACTCATGCCCCGCGTATGAATATTGATCTATATCTGAACAAATCAACAACAGTGTCGGCTTTGCTGACTGGTGTGCTGAACGATTTTACTCCCGGAGCCAACAACCATACAGACGTTTATAATGGCTCAATGGAGAAGACAGGCAGTTATGATTTCACTAACGTCTCAACAAGCAGGTGGTATAATTATTCAGGCAATGTCCAGCTAAAACATGATTTTGACACTAATGGAACAGTCATCACCGCGGACCTGGATTTTGCCCGGTATTTAAATCAGGCGGATCAATTGTTTACAACCACCAGCTACGACGGTAATAATTCGTTTCTGAACAAATCTTTTCTTGTTGGTGATCAGGGCGGAGACCTTTCAATTTATTCCGCGCGCATGGACTACACACAAAGTTTTTTGTCGGCCAAAATGAAAATGGAGGCAGGTCTGAAAACGAGCTATGTTACCGCCAACAATGATGTAAAGTTTTATAACCGGGTTGATGAGACGGATTATTTTGATACTTCACGCAGCAGTCATTTTTTGTATTCGGAAAATATTAATGCTGCATATGTGAACGTGTCAAAGGACTTTCAGAAATTCTCACTACAGACGGGCCTGCGCGCCGAGCATACGCTAGCCGAAGGACAACAGCTGCTGAACGGGCAGGAGTTTTACAGAAATTATGTACAACTTTTTCCTACGGTGTTTGCAGATTATAAGTTAAATAAAAAGCACACTGTGAATATCAGTTTTGGAAGAAGAATTGATCGTCCTGCATATGAGCAAATGAATCCTTTCAGAAAGCTGATCGACGCTACTACTTACGCGGAGGGAAATCCTTTTTTGAAGCCGCAATTCACCTGGAATGCTGAAGCAGGTTATACATTCAACAATTCTTTCTTTATTACCGCAGGTTACAGTTTGACGAACGACAATATTATGGACGTGCTCATCCAGGATTCTGAAACAAAAACAACTGTTCAGTCAATTGTGAACTTGTACCAATATAATTATTACAATCTGAGCCTGACATTTTCAAGAAAAATTCTTAAGTGGTGGAATACAAACACGAATTTGCTTTTGTTTTACGGCAAGTATGCGGGCACGATTAATAATTACACTATAAACCAGGGTACGCCCGCGTTCACATTCAGTACTTCTAACAGTTTTACAATATCAGATGGTTTTTCTGCGGAGCTGGGCTTTATTTACAATCATAAAGTATTATATGGTGTGACGATGATGCGTACCAATTATAATTTATCTGCGGGTTTACAGAAGTCCTTGTTTAAGAAGAATGGTAGTGTTACAGTTAATATCAATGATATTTTCTGGACAGCCTGGCCAAGTGGGATCACACACTTTGGAAATGTGGATGAATTCTGGTTTTCCAGAAGGGAAACGCGGGTTGTCAATGTAACATTCACCTGGAGATTTGGAAAAGGACAGGCCGGAAGGATGAGAAGAAACACGGGTGCTGACGAAGAAAAGCGACGCACAGGAAACGGATGAAAAGGAAAATCAAAAAAGCTCTGGCAGTATAGTAGGTGGCCAGGTTTATGCAAATAAAAAGGGACGGGGTTTGGGTAAGCCCCGGAGGTACCGGTGGAAGATAATTTCTTCTGCCGGTTATTTTTTTGTTACGATCGTCTTGTTAAACATACCATGAATGTAAGCTCGGATTAGCTGTAGAAATGATTTTGTAAGTCAGGGATTTTGTGTTTTTTTACTGATACGTTCATTTTCTACAATTCTGTTAGCGCCTCCCAAAACTCTGCTGCCCTCCTGGTATGCGGAATCACGATAGTTCCTCCGACAATATTCGCTACCGCAAAGACCTCATATATTTCTTCAGTGGTGACTTTTTGTTCGTGGCATTTTTCAAGATGATATTTTATGCAATCATCGCAACGCAAAACCATGCTGGCAACCAAGCCAAGGAGTTCTTTCGTTTTTACCGGCAACGCTCCTTCAGCGTATGTATTGGAATCAAGGTTAAATAATCTTTTTATAACAAGATTGTCTTTTGAAAGAATGACTTCGTTCATTTGCGAACGATATTCATTAAACTCTTTTACTTTAGGATGCACGTGATATGTTTTCCGCTAAAATAAAAATAAAAGCGACGCGTTTATTTTTTCCATTCTTTCCATACACAAACGTTTCTGAAGCCGGAGGTTATTCCAGAGTTGGAGTAGTGAAATGTATCCTGTTTCATGATAACTGAGCGTGTGTTTTTAAAACTTCCGCCCAGCGCGACGCCTTTTATAGAAGACATTTCATCTGCATTTCCCCTGAGATCTTCGAATGTTCGTGCATATTGGCAGCCAATGTGTTTAAATGGGAATTGCATTAACGAATCATTTCTGCAGATACCCATTTCATTTGCAGCATTAATGGTGGTGTCAAACGAGCAACGTTTCGTTTTTCTCCATGAATATCTTTTTTTGTTGATGGAATCTGCCTTTACGTTGATCAGTTTCCATTCTTCTGAAGTCGGAAGCCGGTATTCCGGATAGTACTTTAACGGTGGATGTTTTTTATGAGCTTTGTAAGTACCAGTATAATATCCCTCGACGGAAAAAAACGTTTCTCGTTTTGCCGCTAAATTTTCCAGTTTGATATAACCATCCCGAATCAGCAGAAATTCCATTACACGATCACTTCTCCATTTGCTGAAAGCCAGTGCCTGTTCGTAGCTTACTCCAACAACCGGATAATCTCGGTATTTTTTACTCCGGAGATATTGGGTGGCAAGATGACGGAGGCAAGGAAATTCATCCCAGACTGTTGTATCCGGCAATGCTTTTTTGTAAGCTTCTTCACCAAGTGCGTTGCGTGTCCAGAACAGGAATTCATTGTAAGCGAAATTGCTGACCTCTGTTGCATCTGCGTAAAAGTTGTCTGCCACTTTTATACAGCCTGGTGGTACTTCATTGCGTAGATCTTTTTTAGCTAGTTTTTTTTCTGCGCTGCATCCATTTATCAATAAAAGGACTGCAATGATCTTTAATGGCAGTTTTTTCATAATCGCTTATAACACGATAACGATAAAAAGTTACGCTAGAGATTTGATTTTTTACAGCGCTTGTAAGAGTCAGATCATTTCTTTAATCTGCCAAGCGAACGATTGATCTGTTTATCATTCGGCATCAAACTCTGCTGGATCCTTCTTGCATATTTTATTGAATCGAGAATCTCTTTCTGTTTTACCTCCACCAGATGTTTCTGTTGCTCTATGATTTTATTGTCTTTCTTTTTCTGTTTGTAGGCGCGAAAAGAAATTCCCGCAACAGCGAGCATTAAAATAAAACCTCCAATCCCACCATAGGTAAATGTTTTTTGCTGCTGCAATTCCTGGTGGTGCCTTAATGCTTCAACCTTTGCCAGCTCCGCGTTTCGTATGCTGTCGGTAGACTGCCTTTTTTCAAATTCATATTGCATTTGCTGCTGCACAGATCTTTTTGTGTTCTCTTCATTCACCATGCTATCGCGGTATGCTGTATAAAGCTGGAAATATTCAAGCGCGCTTTTATAATTTCCCGCCTTGCTTTCCACATCATTCAAGCCCTCATAACTCAACTTTATTATTTCTTTGCTTCCTGTTTCTTTAGCAAGCGCAAGACCTTTTTTCAGCCATCGCCTCCCTTCATCAATCTTATTCAACAGCACATAAACTTTACCAATGTTATTGTAGCAATTCGCTTCGCCGAAAGCGTCACCGGATTCTTGTTTTATTTTTAGCGCGGAAGTAAAATATTTTAATGCTTCTGTGTAATTGGCCTGTTCAGCATAAATCATTCCCATATTATTGTAATTACCGGAGATTCCGATTTTGTCCCCCATCTCCTCACGGATCTTTATTGCTTCCATTTGAGTGTCTAACGCGTCATCAAAGCGTTTCAACTTTACATAAGTGTGGCTGATGTTGTTTAGGGTACTTGCGATAGCGTTTTTATTATTCAATTGTTTAAATTTTTCAATAGCGGATGCGTAATAACGCAAGGCATCCTCCAGCATATTTTCTGCGGTATAAACGAGTCCGAGATTCCCATAGCTCGCGGCTATTCCATACGGATCTTTTTCTTTCTCCCGGATCTTCAGCGACGCAAAATGGTAATTCAACGCTTCACTGTAATTCCCCATGTTATAATGAGTAAGACCAAGATTACTGTAGATATTTCCAATCAGCTTCTCATCAGAGTTCTTCGATAACAGTTTCAGCGCCTTTGTAAAATTTTTAAGTGCGGCCGGAAAATGTCCTTCCGAACGGTAAATGCTTCCGAGCTGATTATGAAGCATCGCTTTTCTTCTGTTATTCGTTGTCAGGGAAATTCCCTCTGTGAGATATTCAATCGCCAGATGATGATCCATTGACACACTTGAAACTGTACCCATCCATAATAATGCTTCTGCCTTGCCTTCCGCAAATAATAATTTTTCTGAAAGATTTTTGGCCTGGCTGGAAAAGTAAATCGCGGTGTCAGGATTTGACTTGACAAAAGATTCTGCAATCGCGTTTAATATTTTTATCCTGTTGGTGTCATTAACAGGGTTACGATTTAATATCCTGAAAAGTGAATCAGTTTTACTGTTCTGCCCTTTGAGCGGAATGAAGTAAATACTAAATAAAATAGGCAGAATATGTATAAATCTGTTCACATCTTAAAATTAAGGAAAATGCTAATGCTCAATTCTAAAAATTAATTTTTCCGCTCGAAGAATTTTTCTTTTTTTTAATCTGTATGATGAAAATCAAAACATTTCTGTTAAATTATTTTTCTACATTAGTCACACTATTAAAAACAGGCTAACATGCGCATTCACACATTAGAGGAATATCAGGAAGCTTATAAAAAATCAGTTGAATCACCGGAACAATTCTGGGATGAGATTGCATCAGGGTTTAACTGGAAGAAAAAGTGGGACAAGACCCTGCAATGGGATTTTCATGACTATAATGTTAAGTGGTTTATAAATGGCAAACTGAATATTACAGAGAATTGCCTTGACCGACATCTTGAGTTAAGAGGGAACCAGGCTGCAATTGTTTGGGAGCCCAATAATCCGAATGAAAGTGAACGCGTTATTACATACAACGAATTACACGCGGAAGTTTGCCGCTTTGCGAATGTTTTAAAAAATAACGGCGCAAAAAAAGGTGACCGGATCTGCATTTATATGCCAATGGTGCCCGAACTTGCTGTTGCAGTATTGGCCTGTGCACGTATTGGCGCTATTCATTCAGTTGTGTTCGGAGGATTTTCTTTTAATTCACTTGCAGACCGGATTCATGATGCGGAATGTAATATAGTTGTAACGGCAGACGGGGGCTACCGGGGAGCAAAAGAAGTGCCTTTAAAATCCATTGTTGATCATGCGTTGCAAACTTGTCCATCAGTAAAAAAAGTAATTGTGCTGCAGCGTACAAAAGGACCGGTTGAAATGAAAACAGGCAGAGATGTCTGGTGGTATAATGAAATGGCAAAAGTAAGTGAGGTATGCGAGCCTGAAATCACAGACGCGGAAGACATGCTTTTTATTTTGTACACGAGTGGTTCAACCGGAAAACCTAAAGGCGTTGTGCATACAGTTGGTGGCTATATGGTTTTTACCGCTTACACTTTCTTAAATGTTTTTCAGTATAATGAAGGCGATATATTCTGGTGTACCGCAGATATTGGATGGATCACGGGCGACTCTTTTCTTGTTTATGGTCCTTTGTTTAATTGCGCAACGTCCATGAT
>CBIHPU010000003.1:0-22467 GCA_966211935.1 uncultured bacterium
ATGATTGCATGGACTTCGATAGCAAAACAATCATTTTCTGATTCTGTTTGTATCAACAACTACTGTATCTTCTAAAGCTTGCTGGTTCACTGAATGATGATAATCGACTTTACCAACAGGTTCCGGAACCTCGCCCATTACCTCATCGTTGCCACTACCGCAACTAAAAAGTACTGAACCAAAAGCCAGAAAAATAATTACGGCACAGCGTTTTGTCATTGCCCACAACCTGAACCTGCTGAAAAAAGAATCAAAGTTCAGTTGTATCAATTGAGTTTTTTTGAATTTGCCGCACACGTACTCAGCTGAATCTCTGCTCTTAAAAAATTCCCTGATCTGTGTTTCCGTCTTCGCAGAGAAATCAAATACAGTTTTGTTACAAACACCGCAAAAAGCCCCTTCTGCATTGGGTTGCATGTTGCTCCATTTTTCATGGCAGGGATTTTTGATGTCTATTTCAGTTTTCATCGTTTATTTATTGAGGTTTAAGATAATAATTTGCTCAGTTTTCCGTCCTGAATCTTTTTGTAATTTAGATGCCTGTCATGTGCATTTTTCCACATGGTTTTCGGTAAAAGAATAAAAAATTACGATAAAAGATCAGACTCAAATGAAAAACAAATTAGCAATTCTCCAGGACAAAATAAATGAAGCGCAATTAGGCGGAGGAGAAAAAAGAATTGAATCGCAGCATAAAAAAGGAAAACTTACAGCACGTGAGCGATTACATTTTTTGCTTGACGAAGGTTCATTTGAAGAGATCGGAATGCTGGTAACGCACCGCAGCAAAGATTTTGGTTTAGAGAAAGAAAAATATTTAGGGGATGGGGTCGTGACCGGATACGGAACAGTGAACGGCAGACTGGTTTATGTTTTCTCACAGGATTTTACCGTATTTGGCGGATCACTTTCCGAAACACACGCGGAGAAGATCTGCAAGATCATGGATCTCGCGCTGAAAAATGGCGCGCCAGTCATTGGTTTAAATGATTCAGGTGGCGCAAGAATCCAGGAAGGTGTTGTTTCACTGGGTGGTTATGCGGATATATTTTACCGAAACGTAAAAGCGTCGGGAGTTGTACCGCAGATCAGCGCCATAATGGGCCCATGCGCCGGTGGAGCAGTATATTCTCCTGCCATGACAGATTTTATTCTCATGGTTGAGAATACTTCTTACATGTTTGTCACAGGTCCGAACGTTGTAAAGACTGTAACACATGAAGAAGTGAGCAGTGAAGAATTGGGTGGAGCGCTTACGCATGCGAGCAAAAGCGGCGTTACACATTTTTCCTGCGCGAACGAAATTGAATGCATCAACAATATAAAGGAATTGCTGAGCCACATGCCACAGAATTGCGAAGAAGAAGCGCCAGTAATGCATTATCAAAGCAACGGCAATGAATTGCGCGAGGAGCTTGATAAGATCATTCCTGAAAATCCGAACCAACCTTATGATATGCGCGATGTGATCAATGGAATTATCGATCGCGAATCATTTGTGGAAGTGCATAAACTTTACGCTGAAAACATAGTTGTTGGTTTCGCGAGAATTGCGGGAAGAAGTATTGGAATAGTTGCCAACCAGCCTGCAGTACTTGCAGGAGTTCTGGATATTCACTCATCACAAAAAGCTGCACGCTTTGTTCGTTTTTGCGATAGCTTTAATATTCCTTTATTGGTATTGGTTGATGTTCCCGGTTTTTTACCGGGCACCGACCAGGAGTGGAACGCGATTATCAGCAACGGTGCGAAATTATTATTTGCGTTCAGTGAAGCGACAGTTCCGCGTGTTACTGTAATTACCAGAAAAGCTTATGGCGGAGCTTATGATGTGATGAATAGTAAACATATCGGGGCAGATATGAATTACGCGTGGCCAATGGCGGAGATTGCAGTGATGGGAGCAAAAGGCGCGGCGGAAATTATTTTCAAAAATGAAATTTCAGCGGCGAATGATCCTGCGAAGAAACTAAAAGAAAAAGAAGAAGAATATATCGGCACATTCGCGAATCCTTATCGCGCCGCGGAACGCGGATTTATTGACGAAGTGATCAAGCCTGCAGAGACCAGAATTAAATTGATGAAGGCTTTTGACATGCTGCAGAACAAAGTTGATCATCTGCCAAAGAAAAAACACGGAAATATTCCGCTCTAAGAATTTTTCACTTCTGCAACAAACTGTGTCAGCTCCACAAACTGTTGCACGCCTAATTGCTCCGCTCTTTTGTCGAGCAACTCGCTGTCAATTATTTTATCGCCCGTTAAAGGACGTAACGCGTTGCGCAATGTTTTTCTGCGCTGGTTAAAAGCTGTTTTCACAACATTAAAAAATAATTTCTCGTCGCAATCAAGTTGCTTTGTTTCGTTACGCGTGAGTCGTATCACTCCCGATTTTACTTTTGGAGGAGGATGAAAAACTCCTGGATTAACAGTAAATAAATATTCTATTTTATAAAATGCCTGAAGTAATACACTCAATATACCGTAATCTTTGCTACCCGGTGGTGAAGCGATCCGCTGCGCGACTTCTTTCTGGAACATCCCAACCGCACAATCTACATTGTTTCTGTACTCAAGCACGCGAAACATTATCTGCGATGAAATATTATAGGGGAAATTTCCGATCACGTTAAATCTCTCTCCGGCTATTTTCTTCAAATCTTCCTTCAGAAAATCAGAAAAAATAAACTGATCCTTATTTTCCGGAAAATTCTTTTTTAAAAAATCAACGGATTCCTGGTCAACGTCAAGCGCGAAAAAATGTTTACGCTTTTTTTCAAGAATGTATTTAGTTAAAACACCCATTCCCGGACCAACTTCTATCAGCGAAACGTCATCGCGGTCACATTTATCAAAATAACCCATCACAATACGTTCCGCGGTACGCTCGTCCTTTAAAAAATGCTGACCCAGATGTTTTTTAGCTCTTACCTTGTCCATTAACGAAAAAATTCAGCCTGGTAATGTTTATCTTTATTCTGTAAATGTAGCATGAATTTCAGAGAGTACGGAAATAAAATAAAATCTTACGCAAAGCGAAAACCATTCAGATTTACATTTATTATTTGTGGAGCCATTATTCTATGTTATTTTATTTTTTGTCTTCCTGCTCAGCTTTTCAAGGTCCCCTACTCTTCTGTTATTACAGACAGGGAAGGAACAATCTTAAGCGCGCGCATAGCTTCAGACGGACAATGGAGATTTCCGTCTGCAGGAAATGTCCCCGAAAAATTTGCGCAATGCATTATCCAGTTTGAAGACAAACATTTCTATTCTCATCCAGGTGTTGATCTGCTTGCAACTTTACGCGCATTGAAACAAAATATCAGCAGGGGAAAAAAGGTGAGTGGCGGAAGTACAATCAGCATGCAGGTAATTCGTTTATCGCGTCAGAATAAAAAAAGAACGTATTGGGAAAAAATAATCGAAATGATCTGGGCGGTGCGAATGACAGCTTCGTACTCGAAAGAAGAAGTACTTTCATTTTATGCAACGCATGCTCCTTTTGGCTCAAACATAGTTGGACTGGAAGCAGCTTCCTGGCGATATTTCGGTAGATCACCTGAATTGCTGAGCTGGGCCGAGTGCGCTACGCTTGCAGTATTGCCAAATTCTCCCGCGCTTATTTTTCCGGGAAGAAACCAGCAAAAACTTCTGGCCAAAAGAAATTTTCTGCTTGCGCGTTTGAAAGAAAAAAATATTATTGATGAAGAAACCTATCTATTATCTATCCAGGAGCCATTGCCGCAAAAAGCATTTCCCATTCCAAATCACGCCATGCATTTGCTTAACCGTTCTGTAACAGATTTCGGAGAAGGAAAACGGATCACTTCAACATTAAACAACCATTTTCAAAAAGAAATTGCTTCACTGGTAAATCTGCATGCAGGCTCACTTCGTGGCAACGAAATACATAATTGCGCCGCTGTAGTAATAGAAATAAATTCGGGAAAGATTGTTGCTTACGTCGGAAATTCGAGGAAAATAAACGATGAGGATCATGGTAATGATGTTGATGTGATAAACGCGCCAAGAAGCACCGGGAGTTTATTGAAACCATTTTTATATGGAGCGATGTTGAATGATGGTGTACTTTTACCAAATACACTAGTGCCTGATATTCCTACGCAGATCGGTGGCTTCACTCCTCAGAATTTTAATCTTACTTATGATGGAGCTGTACCAGCCAGGCGCGCGCTTGCACGATCACTCAATATTCCCTGCGTGCGAATGCTTCAGCAATTTGGACTGGAAAAATTTCACAGTAAACTCAAAAAGCTTGGCATGAATACTTTTAACCGGCCGGCCAACGAATATGGAATGTCATTGATACTTGGAGGAGGCGAAGGAAAATTACTTGAAATGTGCGGAGCATATGCGGGAATGGCCAGAACATTAAAACATTTTTACGCGTCTGAAAAATATTTTGAAAATGAATTTGCATCACCATCATATATTTCATCTACTTCCAACACTGAAAAAAATATTTCTATTTCTCCTCCATTAAATGCCTCGTCAGTTTATCTTGCTTTTGAAGCAATGGCTGAAGTTGCGCGACCAGATATAGAAGCAAGCTGGCAGCGTTTAGGTTCAGGACAAAAAATTGCATGGAAAACAGGAACAAGTTTCGGTTTCAGAGACGGATGGGCAATTGGATTGAATACAGATTATGTTGTTGGCGTATGGACAGGTAACGCTGACGGAGAAGGAAGACCAGGACTGACAGGTATATCATGCGCGGCGCCTTTGCTGTTCAGAATTTTTGGTGTGTTGCCCAAAACAAATACCTGGTTTGCGGCGCCCGTAAACGACATGAAAAAAATTGAAGTTTGCAGACAAAGCGGCTATAGGGCATCTGTCAACTGTAAAGAAAAATATCTTCAGTCAGTTCCCGCAAACAGTGAGAATACTGGTCCATGTCCATTTCACAAAATAATTAATGTTGATGTGGAAGGAAAATTCAGAGTGAATGCCGACTGCGCTGCACCCGGCGAAATGAAACAGGTGACATGGTTTATTCTTCCTCCCGCTATTGAACATTATTACAAAAACAAAAACGCTTTTTACGCAACTCTTCCACCATGGAAAAAAGAATGCAATGTTAGTAATGGCAAGGCAATGGAAATGATCTATCCGCGCGCCAACGCGAAAATTTTTATTCCTGTAGAGTTGAGCGGAAAGCAGGGAAAAAGTGTTTTTGAACTTGCCCACCGAAATCCAAACACAAATGTGTTCTGGGATCTGGATGGAGTTTTTATGGGATCAACTTCGCAATTCCATCAGCTTGGATTAAATCCGGAGAAAGGACATCATGTGCTAACCATCACTGACGAGTTCGGTGAAACGTTGACTATTCCATTTGAAGTTGTGAGCGAAAAGAAAAAGTAACTATACCCCGCTCGCCAATTCTTTATTCATGAGTGCAAAAAAAACCGGTCCTGACAAAAGCGCCAGGACCGGAAACAAAAAACATACATGCAAAGAAAACTAGGTAACCACCTTTTGAACCTCGTAGCATTTTATATCACCCGATGTAGCAACAAGTTCTGATTCAAGTGTAACTAGACCAACTTTCTTAACCTGCTCCTTAGTTAAAGGCTTTGCAGGATACCAACGCTCATCTTCTGTCAATTTAAGATCAACCTCTTTATTAGCAAGAACCTGATTAAGCTGCTTCTGAGTCAGAAAAACAACTCCTTGTTCTTCCTCTTCTGTTTCCTCAATCAGTATATTTCCAACTAACTGTAACTTAGGAACATCGGGCTTGTACTTAAACTCAAGTCCTTCAGTATTGTTGAGTTCAACATACTTGATCCCGGTTATATGAATATGGTTCATTGTCCTTTTTCTTCTTAATTATTTTGCAAGTTTACATATTTGAATCTTTAATAATTCAACTAAAATGCCCTTTTTTTCAAGAATAATTGTTTATTAATAAATTTCCAAATTGGGGAAATATGTCTTAAGTGTTTGATTTTGAGTAAAATAATTTTTTATTCTACAACCAGCTTTTTCACAACCATATGTCCCGGCTTAGAAATTTTTAGGAAATAAAGCCCGGATGACAGCTCGGCAACATTGATTTTATTCTGCATTGCCTCAACTTTAAGCATTTTAACAACCTGTCCCGAAACGTTGTAAAATTCAACGGTTGTTCCACCGATATCAACAGAAGCAAAATTCAGATTCAAGATATCCTTCACAGGACTCGGGTATAAATAAATATGTTCAGCAAATAAATCCGTTTCATCTACACTTGTGTAACAGGCAACAGGATTACTGAGCAGATCAACACGCGCAGTATTTAAGAAAGACCACATTCTGTCTTTCTGTCCTTTGGTAAACATAGTCATGCAACCATCAGTAGAATAATCCATATAATTTTCAATCATATCCGGAGGATCAATTCCAAATTGTGCCCAGAAGTTATGTTCAGTGGAACAAGTGTTTTTCGATGTGTCGCAGGTTTGTTGTGATGGTCCATCCGCGTGCGGAGTGTCATCAACGTAATCAATAGAATCGCATGGCGCATTTCCGTTCTGGCCATCACCCCAGATATGACGCATACCCAGCCAGTGTCCAACTTCGTGAACCGCAGTACGTCCTAAATTGTTTGAATTTCCTGTGTTCTGATAACCCACATATTCAAACTGCAACACAACGCCATCTTTTGAAGGATCGCCACCTGGAAACGTGGCATAACCTAACACAAAAGGGGTTCCGTTGAAACTCATATCACAGGTCCAGATATTTAAATAATGCGCTGCATCCCATGGAGCAGCTCCACCTTGTGATGGATCTTTTACATTATCATTTAACGGAGCCATCAGAAAATTTGTACTTGATTGTACTCGGTTGATTCCGTTTGTTGGATTTCCCTGCGGATCAACAGAAGCAAAACAAAACTGAATATCAGTATTCACACCCAATGAATCAAAAATGGGCCGTGTATTTACATAATTCGGATTTAATCTGCTGTATGTTTCATTCAGAATAGCCATCTGTCTTGCAAAAATTGAATCGTGCAAATAAGTTGGACTTGTTGTGCTGCTATACATGCAATGAAACACAACTGGGATCACAACAGTATTGTTCATTTTCGCATTCGATGTATTTTTATGTTGCTGTTGCCACTGTCTCGCTTTTAATTCCGCAGCCTGAATTTGCGCCGCATAAGCAGGATTCTTCTGACAATTTTCATTGTAGTTTTTCATTATCCCGCACTTTTCAGGAGTTTGCGCGGACACAGTTAATACAGTAAATAAGGGGAATAAAAAGGAGTAAATTTTTTTCATTTTGAATTTTAATTGTTGAATAAAAATATTTTAATTTTTTCAAGATTGATCCCCATTTAACATCAAAATGCGCCTCTCCTAATAAAATAAGGGAATTGAGGGGGAAGCCTTGCTTCAATTAATGGGTAAAGGAAATATTATCTACTTTTTCTTCCAGTCGGAAATACGCGAAGTCAGCGTAAAATGATTTGAGCCACCCGCAACGTGATAGTTAGCTCTTGCATAAGAGATGTGAAACTTGTAAACCTTGAAACCAAGTCCGAAAGTTAATCCACCCCAGCTTTTGCGATCAGTCAGTCGCAGATCGGCCTGACGCATGTAATTGTAACCGAGACGTAAATGAAAGTTTTTTGTAATGCTTATTTCAGTGCTTGCGATAAGATGCCGCCCCAATTTGTCCATGAAATTATTGAACTTCTTTTCCTTGATTGGTTCGCCGGTAAAAGGATCCGTTGTAGGTTCCGGATTCTCAGGATCGCTGTAGGTGAGATCCCATTTTTCCAGGTATTGATAGGTAAGAATTATTTTGAATGGGGCCTTAGGAATTTTTTTGGAAAAAGAGATCTGAGTGGTGTTGTCGAGTTTTTCACGCGCAATTCCCGCGTATGATTTCCACTGGAAACCGATGTTCCTTCCAACTACTGCAAGTGTAAAATTATACTTGTGGTTGTGGTATGTTGCGCCAAGATCAAGCGCGTTTCCAATTGAAGTGTATTGTTCGTACTTGGAATAAATGGTTTTTAATGTAGCTCCGTAAGTGAAAGTGGAATCTTTCTCTCTGGTAAAAGTCAGATTGAAACTGTAATCCGCCGCTTTAAATGTACCGTCAATGTTCCCAAACTCATCCGCCCTTTGAAAAGATCCGTAATTCACATAATGTACTGCAGCACCTATATTTCCCACCTTTTCAAAACTGTGGGAATAAGCTGTGTAACCATATTTGATATCACCAAAGTAGTCAACAAAGGAAAACGCTGCCTGTTTTGATGTATTGCTTGTCAGCAAGGCCGGATTCTGAAAACTCAATGTTATATCATCGTCAAGTAAACTGATTGTATTTCCACCTAACGCGGCGGTTCTTGCAGGCACAGGCAGATCAAGAAATTTATAAACACCTAATCCTCCAATTTGCGCAAACACAAACTGAGCGATAAAAACTGAGGCAAGTATTGGTAAAAGTCTTTTCAACGATTGATTAACGTAAAAGTAAATAAATTATTGCACCATCTATAATGATTGATTCCAGGGCTGAGTTTCAATATAAAGAGAACATTTTTCCGGGAAATGATTTAACCAGGTTCGAGAATTCCAACTGAAGCAAAAGTGTGGAGATTTTGCTGACGGGCATAGCCGCCATTGCGCAAATCTCATCAATATGAACGCGCTCTTTTTTATCCAGTACATTCACTATTTTCCGTTCCTCTTCAGAGAGATCAAGCATGAGGGGAATCTGATTTGTTGTTTTTTTTATCTCTTCCTTCTTTTCCCAGTTCATCATGTAAATCAAATCGGCTGAGCTCTCAATTAATCCCGCTTTATTTCTTTTTATTAAACGGTTGCAGCCATTACTGAAGGGATCATCAGTTCTGCCCGGAAAAGCGAACACATCTCTGCTGTATGAATTGGCGATCTCTGCGGTTATTAGTGAACCTCCTTCATTTCTGCTTTCTATCACAACAAGCGCGTCGCACATACCCGCCACAATTCTATTTCTCTTCGGAAAGTTTTCCCTGTCCGGATTTGTACCACTCATAAAATCTGTCAGCAATCCGCCCTGCGTCTTCATTTTATCGGCCACATGTGCATTTGCCGAAGGGTAAACACGATCTAAGCCATGCGCAACAACTCCTATTGTATCCAGACCATTTTGCATTGCATATTTGTGCGCATGAACATCAATTCCATAAGCTAATCCGCTCACCACTAATATGCCCTGATCTTTTAACCCGGAGATAAAATCTTCAGTCAGTTTTTTACCATATTCTGTTGGCGTTCGTGTTCCAACAATACTTACAACTTTTTCAATATTCAGATCAGTCGTGCCCTTGTAATAAAGCATTACAGGTCCATCGGTACAATGCTTAAGTCGTGACGGATAATTGTCATCAAGATAAAAAAGCGGTGTAATCCTGTTCTTCGTTATAAACTCAAGTTCTTCTTCCGCCCGTTTCAATTCTTTGGATTTAACAACTGCATCGGCAGTGATGTCACCAAAGCCCGGGATTCGTACTAACCTGGATTTCTTCTCCTTAAAAACAGCTTCGGCGCTTCCACAATGGGCAATCAGGCTTTTTGCAAGCACATCCCCAACACCAGGAATTATTGTTATACCAATTCTGTAAAGCAGTTCATCGTCGCTCATACTTTAAGTTCAAAGGATTTTTTATATTGTACTCGGATTTTCAAAATTAATTTATCCCCTCAGGTTTATGCAGAAAATTCACTGCCTCATTCTGACTATATTTTTTTCAACATCGCTGTTTTGTCAGCAAACTTTTATTAAAGGAAAAATTCTCGATTCAAAATCCAAAGAACCAATTCCGGGTGCTTCCGTTAAGTATGATGGAACAGGAACTGTAACTGATGCTGACGGCGTGTTCATGATCGGTGGTGAAGCAAATAAAAAAACAACTCTGGTTATTGAATATACTGCATATGATAAAAAAATTATTCATACGCAGTTTCCCGCAGCAGATACGTTATCCATTGAAATTCTTTTGAGCGGAATGAATGAAATGCTGGAAGAAGTTGTGGTATCCGCAGGGAAATTCGAGCAAAAACTCTCAGACGTTACAGTGAGTATGGATGTCATTAAACCCGCTCTTGTAGAAAGCAAAAGCACAACTTCGCTGGAATTTTTCATGAACCAGGTGCCCGCTGTAAACACTTATGATGGACAAATTTCCATTCGTAATGGAAGCGGTTTTTCCTATGGCGCCGGAAGCAGGGTGCTTGTTCTTGTCGATGAATTACCCATGATCTCCGCCGACGCTGGCGACATCAAATGGAATTATCTGCCGGTAGAAAACATGGAGCAGGTTGAAGTGCTGAAAGGTGCTGCTTCCGCTTTGTTTGGTTCATCCGCCTTAAACGGTGTTATCAATTTCCGCACAGCATATGCAAAAGACAAACCGGTAACGTCAGCATCATTCTATCATGGAATTTACGATAAACCTAAAAGATCTTCATTAGCATATTGGGGTGAGAGCGGAAATCCAACATATGATGGAATGAACTTTACGCACGCGAAGAAGCTTGGACAATTCGATCTTGTTATTGGCGGACACGCTTTTAACGATGAAGGATTCAGGCAGTACGAAACGGAACTAAGAAAACGAGGAAATATAAATCTCCGATATCGTTTCAAAAAAGTGAACGGACTTTCCGCAGGCGTTAATTTTAATTGCATGAACACAGTTGGCGGTTTATTTTTTCTATGGAAGTCAGACACCTTCGCGCTTCAGCCCGCCGACGGAACAATTCAGAAGTATGACAACTGGAGAATGAATGTTGATCCCTTTATTGTTTATTACACAGAAAAAGCCGGCAAACACAGTTTACGTACACGATATTTCCGCACCAATAACATCAACGATAAAAATCAGAGTTCACTTGGTGAATTATATTACGGTGAATACCAGTTTCAAAAGAAATTCAAAAATGAACTGGTGCTCACAACCGGAATCGTTTATATGGATCAGCACACGTTCAGCGACAGCATTTACGGGCGCCATCATGGAAATAACAGGGCAATGTATATTCAGGCTGACAAAAAGTTTTTCAAAAAGCTAACACTATCCATGGGTATACGGGGAGAATATTATAAGGTCGATACAGCTTCAACGAGGGGAGAAATAAGATTAGGAGAAAATATTATTGACGATCTCCCTTTTCAGCCGGTGTTGAGAATCGGATCTAATTATCAGTTATTTGAGTTTACTTATCTGCGCGCGTCATTCGGACAGGGTTACCGTTTTCCATCCATCGCAGAAAAATTTGTGAACACTACTGTCAGCGCTCTTAAAATAATTCCGAATCCTTCGCTTCAGCCGGAGCGTGGTTACAGCGCGGAAGTTGGAGTAAAGCAGGGATTTAAAATTGCAGGCTTTAAAGGATTTGTTGATCTGGCGGGTTATTTAACGGAATACAGAAACATGATAGAATTTGTTTTTGGTTATTATTTCCCGCCTGATTTCAATCCTGGATTTTTCGACTACTTTGATTATGCTGGTTTTCAATCACAGAATCAGGAGCGCGGCAAAATAACCGGGTTTGATTTTTCTGTTACCGGAAAAGGAAAGATAGGCCCGGTTGATATTTCTATCCTGGGTGGCTATACATTCGCCGATCCCATCAATCCGAATTATGATGCCGCCGCCGATACAATTTCTCCCGGAACAACCGGCACCAACGTATTAAAGTACCGCACACGACACATGATAAAAAACGATTTACAAATAGATTGGAAAGGATTTTCTATTGGATGGAGTGTGCGTTACAACAGCAGAATGGATAATATTGACAAACGATTCGAAGAAAGTCTCTTCTATGACTTCGCGCCGAGCATTCCTGTTTATATTTTACCCGGATTAAAAGATTACAGGCAAAGAGAGAAAAGCGGTTTCTGGTTCAACGACTTTCGTGTGTCATATGCCGTTTCAAAATATTTGCGAATCTCTTTCCTTGTGAATAACGCGTTCAACACTGAGTACGCGGCAAGGCCGGGTTACCTGGTTGCTCCAAGATCTTACGTTGTACAAATGGGAATGAAAATATAACCTATGAACCGTGCCTTACATCTCGCCTTGGTCAGTGTTTTATTTACAAGTGTAAGTACGCTTGCTTTTTATTTTCTGGGTGTCTGGACAGGAACTCAAATATCTCCTAAAATCATTTTCATGTTCGCGGGATGCTCGTTAGCTTTTTCTTTCCTTATCTTTTATTTCTCCTATGAATTAAGCATCTACAGAAAGATCAGGCACATTACAGCACGCGTAAATTTTCTAACAGGACGAAAAAACGAGGAGCCGCAGCCATTGGTACATATTCCGGAAGAAAAACCTGATCCGTTAAACGAGCTTGATGAAGAGATCATGCATTTGGAAGAAGCAAGGCAGCAGGAAATTGAAAAACTTAAAAAACTGGAAAACCACCGCAAAGAATTTCTTGGCAATGTATCGCATGAACTGAAAACGCCTGTCTTTAATATTCAGGGTTACATTTCAACTCTTATTGACGGAGGAATTCACGATCCGAATATTAATATAGATTATCTGAAGCGCGCCGACAGAAGTGTTGACCGCATGATCCGAATTATTGATGATCTCGAACAAATTTCTCAACTGGAAAGTGGTGTATTGGAACCAGATTTCGAAACTTATGATATTGTTGAACAGGTTAAAGATATTTTCGTTTCATTGGAAATGCAGGCCTTCAACAGGAAAATTACTTTCGGATTTCTGGAACTCTACAGTTCACCAATTTTAGTTTCCGCTGATAAGCATAGAATAAGGCAGGTACTTGTGAACCTGATAACCAACTCTATCAAGTATGGAAAAGAAAATGGAAAAACCATTGCCGGGTTCCTGGAAAAAGGAGATGAGGTTACCATTTTTATTTCTGACAACGGAATTGGAATTGAGGAAGCACATCTGCCCAGATTGTTTGAGCGTTTTTACCGGGTTGATAAAGGCAGAAGCAGGGAACAGGGTGGCACCGGTCTGGGCCTTGCAATTGCGAAACACATTATTGAAGCGCATCATGAATCAATAAGGGTAAGCAGCAAGGTTGGAGAAGGCACAACATTTTCTTTCACTTTAAAACACGGATAATATTTTATGATTCTCAACGGTAAAGAAACCGCGCGTCTCCGCTTTCGTAATCTTAATGAAAATGATATCGAAACATGGAAACATTTCCTGCGCGATCCACTGGCTGTAAAATATTTTGGTGAGATTGCTGATCCTGATGAGTACAGCAAAACCTGGATTGAAAAACAGTTAACGCGTTATGAGGAGCAAGGACATGGCTTATATGCGCTGATTGATAAAAACACGAATCAATTTATTGGACAATGCGGAATCCTTTTGCAGGACGCCGAAGGAAAAAAATACATGGAAGTAGGTTATCACCTGTTTCCAAAACACTGGAAAAAAGGTTATGCAACTGAAGCCGCAACATTTTGCAGGGATTTCATTTTCGAAAACAAAATGGAACTGGATGGAAAAGTTGTTTCATTGATTCATCCGGAAAATCTGAATTCCCAGGCGGTAGCAAAAAGAAATGGAATGAAAGCGGGGGACATGACAAAATGGAAAGACATGCCGCACAAGATCTTTTATATCACGAGAAATGAATGGTTACATTTAAAAAATAAATAGAGAATTATATATGGCCTTGATAAAACCGGTAAATGGAATAACGCCAAAATTCGGCAACAATTGCTACCTGGCAGAAAATTGCACCGTTGTTGGCGACGTGGAAATGGGCGATGACTGCAGCATATGGTTCAACGCGGTTGTGCGCGGCGATGTAAATTCCATTCGCATGGGCAATAAAGTAAATGTGCAGGACGGCGCGGTAATTCACTGCACGTACCAGAAAACTAAAACCGTATTGGGAAATAATGTTTCAATCGGCCACAATGCTATTGTGCACGGATGCACGGTGCATGACAATGTATTAATCGGGATGGGCGCAATAGTAATGGACAATTGCGAGATTGGAAGTAATTCACTGATTGCCGCGGGTGCGGTATTACTTGAAAACACTAAGGTTGAAGCAGGCTCCGTTTGGGCTGGAGTTCCCGCTAAGAAAGTAAAAGATATAAATCCCGAATTACTGAAAGGAGAAGTGGAGAGAATAGCGAATAACTATCTTATGTATTCCGGATGGTTTAAGTAAACCCCTACTTCAATTTATCATTGTAATTTACTACGAAAACCGTTCGGCGATTTTGCTTGTGCTCTGCATCTGAACACTCTGTTCCGTTAACGCAGCGGTTAGTTAAAGACGTTTCACCAAAACCTTTTGCGGTTAACCTCTTTTTATCAATGGCTCCTTTTGAAACTATGTATTCAATCACCGCGTTAGCGCGCTTGATGGAAAGTTCCATATTGTACTCGTCACCGGCCACTGCATCAGTATGTGACTGAACTTCCAAAGTTAGTTTTGGATTCTTTTTTAGTGCTTCAATTGTTTTATTTAAAACTTGCTCCCCGTCAGGAAGAATTTTAAATGAGCCACTCTCGTAATAAATATTTTCAATAATCACTTTTTCGTTTTTGTCTTTATTCAAATTACCCAGACTTAACCATGGGTCTGCTTCCGCAACTGCGATTGAACTTAAATAAGTTCGCTCCTGCTCAAGCAACCTGAACTTAAAGTTTCCTTCACTGTCTTTGGTTATCGTTTTCAATACTCTTCCTTTTTCGTCGGTAATAAGAATTTTCTCATACGGGATTTTCTTACTGTCAATTTCATCCACGCTATATTCATAATCATATGGCATCACGCTTGGAAAAATAAAATTTCCCTCCGGTGACGTATTTGTGAAGGTTATTGCTTCACGACGTTCGTTCAGCAACAAAAACTTTATGTTCCCTATAGGAGTTTTGTCAGCGTTATCGGCGAGAAGCTTCCCTTTCAGATCCAGCAGCAATGGAGCATCGTCAATGGTCATCATGCTCATCATATTGTAATCCATTGGCAGGATCTCAAATTTAAATTGTGATTTACCAGTGCTTTTAGCAATCATTATCGTTTTTCCGTTCTCATCCACCATTCTAAACGAAAGCACATCCTTAAACTCTGTATCTTCAGCATCAACACTAAGCAGGTAATTCTTTTCATAAGGCAAATTCCGGAAAGTAAATTTTCCTTTGTCGTCCGTTGTTGAAGTATACAAAACCTCTCCCTTGTCATTGGTAATATTCACCTTTTTATTGGCAAAGGGCCTGTTGGTCCCATCATCACTCAATAATTTTCCTGAAAAAACAACTTTTACTTTGCTATCATCTACAATACGACCAACTTTCAATTTTTTCACGCTTGAGTTTCCATAAACGTCCGTAACAACTATTTCAACCGCAGAAATATTATCTACCGGAACTTTAACGCTGAATGAAGGATTTTTTTCACCGTTGAACTGTGCGTTAATATTATTCACGCGAATACTTTCAATGTAACTTTTATCAGAAACCGAACCTTCGATCAATGCATCCAGCTGATTCGTGTAAAAATTGACAAAACCTGTTGCTTCCGGTAAAGGATAGGCAATTCTAATTTCAGGAGATTCTGTTTCCCTGTTCGCTTCGAATAATTTCTTCTTTGTATCAGCAAGAAGTTCCTTCACATCTTCATCCTGCGCGTTTAAACTTGCTGCCCTTGTAAAATCCGCAATCGCCTGCGGGTACATTCCAAGCTCGCGATAACATTCAGCGCGACCCTTGTAAGCCAAAAAATGATTGTCATCTAATTTTATTGTTGAAGTATAATCACTGATGGCGCTTTGATATTGCTTAATGATCTGATAGATTTTTCCTCTCTCATAAAAAGAACTCTTGTTTTTTTCATTCAGTACAATTGATTTGCTCAGATCGCCGGTTGCATTATTAAAATCTGATTTTTCAAAGTAAGTTCTGCTTCGCAAAAAATAGACATAATATTTTTTCGGCTCTACTGTATCTGCCTTATCCATTATCTCAGCAACTTCATAATTTTTCAATGCTTCATCATACTTTTTCAGCTTATGCTGCACTAAAGCAATGTTCGCAAAATAAGGTTTGAATTTAGGCTGAGGATTTTTCGCGTTATCACCCTCATTCTTCATTAAAGTTATAGCAGTTGTATAATCTTTCAACGCGTCTTCGTATTGGTTAAGACTGTCCATGCACACAGCTTTGTAAAAATGCGTCTGGTGATTGTAATAATTATGCTTGAATGAAGCATCGCAGGTTTCAATGGCGGTTCTGAATTGCTTGGTGATAATCAAACACCAGACTTTTTTGCTGATACCTTCAGTATTTTTCTCGTCAAACGTAAGCAGGTTGTTCAGAACCTGCAATGCTTCCTGGTATTTCTGAAGACGAATAAGAAGATCCGCGGCTTTTAAATGCAGTTTTGAATCCGTTCTTTTAATCGCAATACAAAAACCATAATCATCGGCAGCTTCCTGTACCTTCATCTGCTTTTCACGACTCTGCGCGCGTAAAAGATAATAGCTGAAATTATTTGGCTTGAGATTTAGCGCCTCCGTCAATGTAAATTCCGCGTCCTTGTAATTACCGGCGGCAAACTCTTTTTTCGCCTGCTTAAAAAGTTTTTTAGGAGACTGAGAAAAAAGAGAAATGGAAACAAGTAGAAATAAAAAATAAAAAAAACTTTTCATTGGGAAAAAGTATAAAACTGAACCAACAAAATTAATACAATTTAGGTTCATTGTAAATAACCGGATGATTAATGCTATTTAACGGTTTTACACCCAATATGTCTTGCGTATTCCATAAATGTTATTAAATTAGACTGCCAATAACCAAAAGGTTACGGCCACCAATGAAGCTAACAGAAAAAATAAGCGCACTGGGGCTTTCACTCAATCCATCTGAGAAAGGCTATATAAAAAAGTTTGCCAAAACGAGTCTCGATGAAACACGCAGCAGTATTATCGAGGAGTTGCTGGAAGCGGATGCATTGAATTCAAAAAAATTTATTGTTCACGATTGGATGTATGACTTCCTTCTTAACTCCCTGGAAGAGTATCATAAAGATGAACGTTCTGAAATCCGCGGAATGCTGAACCAGATTGATGTTTTATTAATTGACAAAGATCTTCCTGACCAGGCGGAGAAACTCATACAACGCGCTAAGAAGTCAGCAGCAAAATTAAATGCTACAGACATGCTGATGGAAATTTCAGAACTGGAATCAGCTCTTCTTGCCATTAAACCTCCTACGGAAAGTCTTATCGCTAAAATGGAAAAAACATTTGAAGACCTTCAGGGACTGGCGGACGAGCATGATAGTTATATTTTTAAAAGAATCAAAGAGGCGGAACAATTATGAAACCAAGTCTTGCACTTTTCGATTTGGTAAAAACTTTGGAACCAGAGGAAGTTTCCTCAATCAGAAGGGCCGCCCGTCTTCATGTAAAAGGAAACGAAAACAAATACCTTCAGCTTTTCGAGGAAACTTTGTGTCAATCAACTTACGACGAAAAACACATTGTAAAAAAACTCGGTTATGAAAACGAGCTGAACAAATTCGCTTTCTTTAAAAATTACCTGTACAATTATATTTTGAAGTCGCTGGAACAGCGGGAAGGATTCATCAAGAAAGAAGTAAGAAGCGGTTTTAACCGCATTCAGTTACTGACAGAAAAAAAACTTTTTTTTATTGCCGAAGATGAAATAGACCGGATTGAATCACTTTGCCGCAAGTACCAATTAATTCAGTTGTGGATAAGTCTTTATGACCTGAAGATTAATTTGCTGGTTGAAAAAAAGAAATCGGGTGAAAATATTAAAGAAAGTCTGGAGGAATTAAAGAAAGAGGCCGGGCGACTGGTTCAGGCGAGGAGAACGTTAATTTTCTACAGAAAACTTTTCAGTCTCGTTCGCAAGAAACATCATTATTCATCTTTTTTCCGTGAACTAGAAGAGCATAAAGAGTTCAGAAACGTGATGCAGAGTGAGCTTATGGAAAATGATCCGAAGCTTAATTTTTTTCATAAAAATTATTTTCTCTTCTCTAAAGGAATTTATTATTATGCCAACGGTGATTTCAATAAAGCGACCATCATTGCCAATGAAATGCTTAAGCTGTGGGATAAGAACAAGGAGATGAATAAAGTTTTCTTTGGCGCGTTCTACAATACTTATTATAACAAAGCTCTGAATGAAATGCGCCAGGGAGAATATAAACAGGCGATTGCCACCTGCAACGCGTTAATGCGTGAACTGGATGAATTGCATAAAGGCAACACTTTCGATCGATACATGCTCTACAATCTGATGGTGAATATTTACAACAGCTGCGGTTATTTTGACAAAGGAGTTGAACTTGTGATGGAATACCAGCAGGCAAGAGAAAAATTAAAGCGAAGCGTCCACCACGCTCAATCCGAACAATTGTACCATTACAATCTTGCCATTGCGTATTTCGGTACGGGAGATTATAAGAACGCAAACAAACACGTCAACGAGATCATCAATAACGAAATTGATTACACCAGTGATGTTTCCTGCCTTGCATATTTTCTCAGCCTGCTTATTCACTTTGAACTTGGCAATACCGAGTTGCTGACATACCGATTAAAATCCGTGCAGCGTTATCTTACAAAAAAAGGCTTTCTTCTGAAGAGCAAACACCTTATTCTTGACTTTTTAAAACAATATCAAAAAACAAAGAAAGCGGGTAACATGAAAGCTGAATACCGTTCACTTTTATTACGACTGGAAGATACAATTGAAAAAAATCCGGTGGAAAAAAATCTTTTAAATATGTTTGATCTTGCATCCTGGCTCGAAGCCAAAAGCGAAGGGATCACTTTTATGGAAGCAGTAAAAAGAAAGAAAGAGTTTGCGTTGGCTTAAAACATAACACCAGCCTACAAAAAATAAATTAAATTTGAAACAAATCCGAATCAATGAATAAGTATTTCTTCTACATAACACTAGCATTAATAACTGCTGGTACAATTATATCTTGTGCAAAAGACAGGGCAACACCGGATACTTCGGCCAGCGCACTTACTGACGCAAAACTTTATGATCTGGCGAAAGACACAACTGATTACTATTATTATGCCGATGGAAGTTCAGCGACACAATTCCTGACTACTTCAAACTCCTCCCCTTTTCACGGCAATATTTATTATGAACTGAAAATGAATAAGACCGCGAAGGACGCCTGCACTTCCGGCGGCAAACTTCCAGCTTCCGGAACGTTCCCTGATTCATCTTTGGTTGTAAAACAAATTCATGCTTCACCTACCGGTCCGGTAACGGAATATGCTGTTCTTTATAAGTTGAAAGGGTCATGGAACTGGGCCAGGTATTCACCTGCGGGCGATGTATTATTTTCAATTAACGGCGACGCGAATGCGAATTGCATTTCATGTCATCAGCCGAGCAGCCGCGATTTTGTTCGTACCTTTGACGAACATCCCTAATGGAAAATGCATTATAAACTTTCAGGATTAAGCGAGGAAGATGAAAAGGCGCTGAATGAGGGCATTTTATTGCCCCTGATGGAAGAGTTCTATACTATCCAGGGCGAAGGTTATCATACAGGAAATGCTGCATATTTCATAAGACTTGGCGGTTGCGATGTAGGATGCCACTGGTGCGACGTTAAAGAAAGCTGGGACGCAAGTATACATCCTTTAACAGAAACAAATACAATCGTAGAACATGCTTTGTTACATCTGGCCAAGGCAGTTGTGGTTACGGGCGGCGAACCTTTACAATATAATTTAAGCCCCCTTACCAGCAAGCTGAAAACAGCAGGATTTAAAACCTACCTTGAAACTTCAGGAGCCTATCCATTATCAGGAGAATGGGACTGGGTTTGCCTTTCTCCAAAAAAGACAATGCCCCCGTTGGAAGAAATATTTTTGAAGGCAGACGAATTGAAAGTGATCGTTTATAACCGGAACGATTTTAAATGGGCGGAAGAGAATGCGGCGAAAGTTGGTATGGATTGTAAACTATTCCTGCAACCGGAATGGAGCCGGCGTGAGGAGATGATGCCGTTAATAACATCTTATGTGATGGAACATCCGCGTTGGATGGTCTCGTTGCAGACGCACAAGTACATGAACATTCCTTAAAAAGTCTGTTGCGGAAAGATAAACCGTAATCCCTCGTTTCATTCTCCCATTTTATAACCACAAAAAAAAAGCCCCGCAAACCGGAGCCTTTTTTTTAATCTGATAAATCAGATAATTACTTCTTAGGAGCTTTGATCAACTTTTTGTCGATAGAATCCTGGTGAAGTGAATCAGCAGTTCTCTTAGCAGCATCAGCTTCCATTTGAGCTCTGTTAGTAGAATCAGCTACTGCAGCAGCACGAGCTTCGTCAGCTTGTTTAGTAGAATCAGCAGCGATAGAATCTCTTCTAGCTTTTTCTTTAGCTTCTACCTCTTCTTTGCTGGGACCGCAAGCCACCATTGTTGCAAGAGCAGCGATAGCGGTAAGGAATAAAACTTTTTTCATGTTCTGTTTTTTGTTTTGTTTTAAGTGGTCGCAAATGTATTAATTTTTTTTAACTCCAAATAAAAATGCTCTTTTTTTTGAATTACCCCCCCTGTTTTTATGGGGTCATCACTCAATAGCACCCTAAATTGTACCTTTATGCGCATCTTATGTATAAGCTCATCATTAAACCTTTCTTTTTCCTTTTTGACCCGGAAAGGATACATCATTTTACATTTAGCGTCCTTAAGTTTCTACTTGGATCAGGTATTATGCGGAGCATAACAAGTGCTATTTACAGGGTTGAAGACAAAAAACTGGAAAGAACCGTTTTTGGCCTGCACTTTTCTAACCCTGTTGGTCTCGCTGCGGGATTTGATAAAGACGCCAGGCTCTATGATGAACTGTCCTGTTTTGGTTTCAGCCATATTGAAATAGGTACTGTTACTCCACGTCCCCAGCCAGGAAATGACAAACCCCGTCTTTTCCGATTAAAAAGGAATGAAGCCATTATAAACCGGATGGGATTTAACAACCAGGGAGCCGATGCAGCTGCTGTCCGGCTGGCAAAAAGAAAGAATCCAAACCTTGTTATTGGAGGCAACATTGGAAAAAATAAAGTTACTCCCAATGAAGAAGCGCTCAATGATTACAGCCTTTGCTTTGAAGCTTTATACAATTACGTAGATTATTTCGTGGTGAATGTTAGTTCGCCCAATACTCCAGGCCTTAGGGCCCTGCAGGATAAGGAGCCGCTGACACAGTTACTGAATCACGTTATGCAACTTAATCGTTCCAAGTCAAAAAAGAAACCGGTACTGCTCAAAATAGCGCCTGATCTCGAAAACGAGCAGTTGGATGATATTATCCAGATTGTTAAGGAAACAGGAATTGATGGTGTTATTGCTACTAACACTACTATTTCCCGTGACGGATTAATGTACACAAAACAGGAAATAGAAAATTTTGGTGCGGGTGGCCTTAGCGGAAAACCATTGACGAAAAGATCAACTGAAGTGATCCGCTATCTCTCTCAAAAATCGGGGATGTCATTTCCAATAATTGGCGTTGGAGGGATACAAACAGCAGAAGACGCATATGAAAAACTTGAGGCCGGCGCTTCACTCGTTCAGGTATACACCGGTTTTATTTACGAAGGACCTGCAATAGTAAAAAACATTAATAAAGGCTTAATAAAAAAATATTCTGAATCATGAGTCTGAAACTTGTTGAATGCCCACGCGATGCAATGCAGGGGATTAAAGATTTTATTCCTACACAACTAAAGGCGGATTACATCAATTCACTTTTAAAAGTCGGATTCGATACAATTGATTTTGGAAGTTTCGTTTCACCAAAAGCAATTCCCCAAATGCAGGACACAGGAGAACTTTTAAAATTGCTTGACCTTTCAGCAACAAGATCGAGACTACTTGCCATCATTGCAAATCAACGCGGGGCCGAAGACGCGTGCGCGTTTGATGAAATCAGTTACCTGGGATTTCCTTTTTCAATTTCAGAAACGTTCCAGCAAAGAAATACAAATTCTTCAATTTTGGAATCACTGAAACGCGTAAGCGAAATTCAGGCACTGTGCGAAAAGCATAATAAAAAACTGGTTGTATATATTTCAATGGCATTTGGTAATCCATACGGCGATGAATGGAACACGCAGATAGCCATAGACTGGACGCATAAACTTTACCAGGAAGGAATAAGAATTATTGCGCTGGCAGACACAATCGGTGTTTCAGATCCAGAGAATATTTCCTATTTGTTCAGTGGTTTGATTCCGGAATTCAAGGATGTAGAGTTTGGAGCGCACCTGCATTCGCGGAAAGAAAACGCACAGGAAAAAATTGACGCCGCGTATAAAGCTGGTTGCAGAAGATTTGACAGTGCAATTCATGGTTTTGGCGGATGCCCGATGGCGAAAGATGACCTTACAGGAAACATCGCGACAGAAGATCTGGAATTTT
>CBIHPU010000004.1:0-21351 GCA_966211935.1 uncultured bacterium
GGATGTATTTCAAACCTATTCCCCCATACAATGCAAACGAACTGTCTCCAATTATTTTTCTTCCGTAAGAAACATTCCATTCACGCGTCCAGCTTAATGTTAGCTCTGATCCGTTCAACATCTCGCCAATTTTCTTTGGGATGCTCGCAATACCCAATAAAATATTTTTAATTGAATCCGGGCTCATGTTCTGATAATTTTTTATCATCGTCGTGTCGCCAGTAGAAGGATTAAAATATTGCAGTGAATCAAAATACATCGAAGTTTTTCCAAGGAATAAAAGATCTGACGCGGTGCTTCCTAAAACGCTGTACCATTGAAAACGATCGTTTACGTGAAATGCGAAACCGCCGGCTTTTTTAGTTGTAAAAGCAAAACCCAACGATCCGTAATCCGCGTTTATCGCGAACCCGGCATCTGTAAAATTTCGTGCAGCCTGTATTTTTTCCTCCCTTGTAAAATCATTGAATTTTCCCTGCATCATTTGACCCATCATCGAACGAAGTTCAGGTTTTTGAAGCGCTGTTGAATGAATGGATCCTGTAAACTCGCTGAATCCCATAGCGTATTTCCTGGTATCATATCTCCATTGCCAGCCAAGATTTGCTGGGTTAATTCCTGTTGCCTGGTAGTCGGTTGCAAAAGTTGTTGCTCCACCATGACCAGTATTGGTGAAAGTGCTGAATTCTGTCTGCGCAGTAGAAAATATTGAGGCAGCAAGCAATACTAGCGTATAAATTTTTTGCATAGGAGTTTATTTGTAGTAAAAATAAAAAAAAACAGGGGAAAAATCCCCTGTCCTGATTACTTTGTGATTGGATCACCGTTGATGTCAAGTTCGACCACTTCGTATCCCAGATTCTTGATCCGGTCGAAAAGACTTGCTTTATCGCCCACTATTAAAATGTTAAGTTTATCTGCTGGCAAATGTTTTTTTGCGAGTTGATTCACTTCTTCTTTTGTCATTGCAGAAAGAATTTCATTTTGTTTATGCGTGTAGTCAGCCGGAAGATCATATTCCAGGATTCTCTTTAAGAAACCTGCTTTCTGGAACGGAGCTTCATATTTTCTTGCTTCGCTCTGACCCATCGCGCTTTTTGTAAACTGCAATTCTTCATCAGTTATTCCCTGTTCGATGTATTTTTTCATTTGCGCCATATAGTCCATGATCGCGGTATCTGTACAATTCGCTTTTATTCCACCGCTTATTACATAGGGACTAGGAAACAGGTTGCCCGTAAAGCCACCGTGTGTTCCATAAGTATATCCGCGCACTTCGCGTAACTGAAGATTTACTCTTGAATTGAATGTTCCAGCGAAAATAAAATTCATGATGTAGCTTTTATAATAATCTCCGGTTGCATCGAAAGGCATACTCATGTAGCCAATTCTTACTTCAGATTGCGCAGCACCTTTTTTATCTACAAAATAAATTTTTGTTTTTTGAATTTCAGGAATTGCAGGATCGGGAAGCTTCACGACTTTCTGATTTTTCCAGTCAGCAAGAAATTTCAGCTTTGGCATTAACTGTTCTTTTTTAATGTCGCCTACAACAACAACTTTACTTACTCCCGGATAAAAACGCTCTTCATAATATTTTTTCAAATCTTCCATCGTAACGGAATTAACCGTTTCCATTGAACCGTAAGCCGGGATAGACATTACATGACCTTTACCATAAATCAACTTGGCGAATACATTCTCCGCAATTGCAGTTGGCTGTACAGACTGACTCTTGATCGCGTTGAGCAGTTCCTTCTTTACACGTTCAAATTCTGTAGGATCCCACTTTGGCTTAAATAATCGTTCTTCAAGAATTTTTAACGTTGCGTCAATATTTTCTGAAAGACACGAAACCTGGATTGAGATATCGTTAATCCCTGCTGAAATACTGATTGAGCTTCCCATTTTATCCAGAATAGTTTCAATTTCTTCCGCGCTATGCAAAGCCGTTGATTCCTCCAGTAAACTTGCGAGTAATTC
The DNA here is from genome assembly GCA_966211935.1 of uncultured bacterium. Lineage (GTDB taxonomy): Bacteria > Bacteroidota > Bacteroidia > B-17B0 > Aurantibacillaceae > AM-1111. The sequence continues at coordinate 1,984 of CBIHPU010000004.1, forward strand.
AGCCGTTCCAGCACGTTCAGCAACTTCAAATCTATGTCCCGCGCCAATACTCAACTGCAAAGTTACTTTAGGAATATCATTTGTATAGGTTCCAATTAACTTTAAACTGTTCTGAAAATTTTCTGTCCAGAAATCGGGAACCATGACAACAGGATTTTTCCCATGACCAGGCTTTACGCTTCGGTCAAAATTATCCTTCGGTTCTTTGTAAGACAGATTTTTGTATTCCGCACTTTCTGTTTCAATTGTCCGCTCGGGTTTTTTGTAATTGTCTTCAGCAGCTTTTAATTCGCCCTTTCCTGTTGGGACAACGCTTTCAATTACACATTTTTTATTCTTAATGTATGTGTTGTACACGCGCATGATATCTTCTTTAGTGACTTTTAAAATGCGCTGCAGATCATTGTTGATACGGTTTGGTGTTCCATTAAAAGTTTGATAAGACGCAAGTCTTGAACCTTTACCCTGTACAGTTGTAAGTCCGTCAAACATTCGGCTCTTGATAATGGCCTTTAATTTTTTCATTTCATCATCCGGAATTCCATTCTTTTCCCACTCAGCAAAAATTGCGCGCACTTCTTTTTCCATGTCTGCAAGTTTTGTATTCTCGGGCGCGACAACTGTCACTTCAAATCTTCCGGCAAGTTCCATAGACGGATGTGAAAGCATAACCCGAACCGCTTTTTGGGTCTTCACCATTTTTTCGTAAAACGGCGAGGAAAGATTACTTGTATTCAGAATGTAGGAAAGCGCATCCATCGCTGCTTCATCTTTATTGCCCATTGGAACAGATTGCCAAACCATTTTCAGCATTGGAAATTTTATCCTGTCTTCATATGAAATATATCTGTCACTCTCAATGGTAAATGGTTTTACAATTTGTTTTTTTACCTCAGGTCCGCGTGGAATTGAACCGAAATATTTTTCTATGAGTTTTATCGTTTCGGCTGTATTCACGTCGCCTGAAATTGTAAGTGTAGCGTTGTTCGGGCCATACCAGCGCATATAAAAACGCTTCAGATCATTTTCATCAACACGATCAAGATCTTCTATGTATCCAATCGTCTGCCACGAATAAGGATGTCCTTTTGGATATAACGCTTCACAAAGTTTTTCATTGGTTAATCCATACGGCGCATTATCGTAACGCTGTCCGCGTTCATTTTTTACTGTTGCGCGCTGAACTTCAAATTTTGATTTCGTAACACTATCCAGCAAAAAACCCATACGATCACTTTCCAGCCACAACATCGCTTCCAGCTGATTTGAAGGAACGGTTTGAAAATAATTTGTGCGATCAGTGTTCGTTGAGCCATTTAATTCTCCGCCTGCTTCAGTCACATATTTAAAATGCATTTCATCACCAACATGCTTGCTTCCCTGGAACATCATATGCTCAAAGAAATGCGCAAAACCTGAACGGCCTTCCTGTTCTCTTGCAGAACCAACATGATAAGTTACATCAACATACGCAACAGGATCACTGTGATCTTCATGTATCACGACAATGAGTCCGTTTGGAAGGACAAATTTTTTATATGGAATTACAAGTTCGTTACCTTTTCTTACGACAGTTTCAACAAGTTTAGCCTTAACTGGTGTTGCTGGCGGAACTGTATTATTTTGTGCCATTAGAAAGCCGGCAGAAAAAATTATGCTGCTGAGAATTACAAATTTTTTAACCATAATTATAGAATTTGATTGTAAATATAAATTTTTCCGGCGCGAATTACCTTACCGTTCAACACCCGAATATACCGATAAAAATGCGTATTTTTGTATCCGGAAAAGCAGATTAAACAATCATTAAATAAAAAATAAATATGTATCCAGAAGCATTAGTTAAACCAATGAAAAATGAGCTCACTAGCCTGGGTTTTGAGGAATTGACAACACCCGATGCAGTTGAGAAGGCAATAGGTTCACAGGGAACAGTATTGATGGTAGTGAATTCGGTTTGCGGATGTGCAGCAGGTGCTGCCAGGCCTGGAGTTAAAAAATCACTGGATAATGCAAAATTACCAGGTAAGTTAACAACAGTATTCGCGGGTTTTGATATTGAAGCGACGGCGCAGGCGCGCAAGCATTTTGCTCCGTATCCTCCGTCTTCACCTTGTATTGCGCTTTTCAGGAATGGTGAACTGGTTCATTTCGTTGAACGTCATCATATAGAAGGCAGAAACGCTGACATGATTGCAGAGCACCTGAAAATGGCGTACAATGAATTTTGCTAAATAAATAATTTTTTTTGAAAGATCCTCCGCAAAACACGGGGGATTTTTTATTTGTGAATTGTCTGTACCTCTCCCAGTTTCATAGCGCCCCGATACAGCAGGTACTGACTCACGCACATGATCAGATGAGCTATGTCTTTGAAATTAAAATGTTCGTGAAAACTTAATTTTAGCACGTGCACAATAATTGACAGCATCGAAACAGCGAATCCGAAAACAATAAACCTGAACGCATCTTTACGAAAATCTTTTTTGTTCAGCAGATAGATGTGGGAAATAAAAATAAAAAGAACCAGCACAGCCACGTTTGCTTCTGTAATTCTGAAATTGCCGAGATAAAATGTAATTCCAATGATCACAATGATCCATACAGTTAAAAACGAATTAAACGTGCGAATGATTTTTTCTGACTGAAACAGAGAAAACACGGTTGCTCTTGTGGCAAAGAAGGCCCCAAACAAAGTACAACTGTTCATTATGATCCAGGTAATATTGAAAACATTTTTACCTAATTGATTATGGATTCCGTGAGCTACAGCGCCAACAAGACTGCTCAACGAAAGAAACAAAAAGAAGAACCTCCAGGATTTTGTGTTGCGGAACTGGTTGTACTTTTTTAAGCGGACAAAGAATATCAGCGAAAGAATTACAATGGCGATATTAGTGGCGATTGTAGTTGGTTCGTATATTTTATAACCCCAGAGATATATGAACTGATCCGCTTTTTCCAATTGCCTTTTTTAAGAAGCCGCAAAGGTAAAGTTTTTAAGATTCCCCGCGTTTTGTATTTTAGTGAAATGAAAAAAATATTCCCGATAGTTTTCGTTTCAATATTTGTTTTATCCTGTCATAAATCTGAGATTGATAATGACAATGATTCATCTGCTGCGGAAGATGTCTGCAGGATAACTTCATTTGAAAGCGACATAATTTCCCAGTTTCATTTTTTGTGTGATACTTTGCCACAGGTAAATAAAATTATGGCGGGTTGTTATACTGTGTCTGTAAGCGGAATTTCCTATCCAAAAACAGTTACGCTGGATTTCGGAGTTACAAATTGTATGGGCACTGACGGAGTTAACCGCAGGGGAATTATAACGGCTACCTTTTCCGGAAAGTATCGTGATTCGCTTACCACAATCAATCTTGCAACAAACAGTTATTATATGAACGATAATAAGATTGATCTGAGCCGAACGATAGTCAATAAAGGAAAAAATTCTATTGGAAATATTTGGTTTGATGAAACGCAGAATTTAAATGTGTTACTGACAAATCAGAAAACTATTTCATTTAGCAGCTCAACAAAAAGGGAATGGAAATCGGGCTCTCTTACTTCCGGAAATTTTGCGGATGATATTTTTTCAATTACCGGTAACGGAAGCGGAGTCGGGTCAAGAGGCAATAATTTTTCAATGCAAATTTCAAAAACCCTTCAATTATCTGATGTCTGTCGTTGGATCAGCCAGGGAGAAATAAAAATCACTCCGGCAAATCTTGCGTCGCGTTATATAGATTTCGGAGATGGCGCTTGCGATGCAAAAGCAACTGCGGATATCAACGGAAATATAATTGAAATTATTCTTCCGTAATTTTTTTGTTCAGCGATCTTTGGGTCAGGCTAAATATTCTGGCCTGTATTAAAAATGTATGATCCTTCAGGGATCGAAAGTATGAACTTTCAAAACCTTGAACTTCCAACTTTCCTAACTTTCAACTTTCCTAACTTCCAACTTTCCTAACTTTCAACTTCTTCATGTGGAAGAAATTGCAAAAAATGCAACGGTAATAGCTGCAGATCCAGACAAGCAGTTATTTATAGACCTTAAAAATAAGTTGAAGGCCTTATTTTAAATTCCGACCTGTTAAAAAAATGTAACTTTTTACTGTTGTCAGGTTACTATAATTTAGATTGCAGGATTAACGGATAACCAACCAACACCAAAACTCATGAAAAAATTCATTTTATTTTTTTCGATTGCTGTTATCGCAATTCTCTTATACAATTGCGACGCGTCTTATGAAAGGAGATCAAAATCAGCTACTGGTTGGCAATACGACAAGGTTGAAAATGGAGGATACCAACAAGTCATTACTGAACAGGAGCCTGTGGCAAATGCAGAATCCTACGCTCACGTTGAAGAAAATAAATTTTTCTCTGCGGAAGAAGAACCTATTTCTACTTTTTCAGCCGACGTTGATCGTGCTTCCTACAGTAACATCAGACGCTTTATTACCTATGGACAAAAACCTCCTGCAGATGCGGTGCGGATTGAAGAGATGATCAATTATTTTAATTATGATTATCCACAACCACAGGGAAATGATCCGCTGAAAGTTATCACTGAATTAGCCGAATGTCCCTGGAATGAAGGCAACCAGTTATTGTTAGTTGGTATGCAGGGAAAAAATATTTCTACCGTTAATTTGCCTGCATCCAATCTTGCATTCCTAGTTGATGTTTCGGGGTCAATGAGCGAAGACTTGCCGCTGGTGAAGTCATCGTTGAAATTGCTTACTCTTCAGTTGCGTGATCAGGACAGAGTTGCGATAGTTGTTTATGCAGGAGCTGCTGGTTGTGTGTTGCAATCAACTCCCGGTAATGAAAAGGAGAAAATTATTAATGCAATTGATGCTTTGCAAGCGGGTGGATCAACCGCAGGAGGTGAAGGAATAAAACTTGCTTATAAGATTGCAGAGCAGAATTTTATTAAAGATGGAAACAACCGCGTAATTCTTGCAACCGACGGAGACTTTAATGTTGGTGTGTCAAGTGAAAATGAATTGGAAACTCTTGTAACTGAAAAAAGAGAAACGGGTGTTTTTCTTACTTGTCTTGGATTCGGAATGGTAAATTACCAGGATTCTAAAATGGAATTAATGGCGGATAAAGGAAATGGAAATTATTCATACATAGACAACATTAACGAGGCAAGAAAAGTTTTGTTGAATGAATTTGGTGGAACAATGTTTACCATTGCGAAGGATGTGAAGATTCAGATACAGTTCAATCCAAAAAACGTGCAGGCTTACAGGCTGATCGGTTATGAGAACAGGATGCTGAAGAAAGAGGATTTTGAGAATGATAAAAAAGATGCAGGTGAAGTAGGAAGCGGACACATGGTTACCGCGATCTATGAAATTATTCCTGTTGGTGTGAAATCGAAATTTTATACAGACGAGCAGGGAAAAAAGAAAATGATAGATGCTCCGCTTGATAAAATTGATGCGGTTGATATGGGGTTAGTGAAACTCCGTTATAAAAAACCTGCGGATTCTGTGAGCGTGGAGATCAAACAGGGAATAAACAAATCGCCTCTTAAGTTTGAAAATGCGTCTGATAATTTCCGTTTTGCTTCTGCAGTTGCTTTATCAGGAATGATACTGAAAAAGTCTCCTTATAAAGGAACCGGTTCGCTTGATTTTGTTGTAAAAACTGCAGCATCCGCAAAAGGAAAAGATGACAACGGCGAGAAGCAGGAATTTATAACGCTTGCCGGAAAATTTTAAAATGGTAATCAGACAAACGCGTATGGTATTTTTTCCATACTGATAACATCAATGCTGAAAAAACCAAAATCTTCCACCACCTTTCCGTTGATAAGGTAAACAGCCTTACCCCGGAACGGATACTGCTCTGTTATCTTCGGAAAATGAGTCGTGTCAAAAAAGTATCCGTTCCGGTCAAGGAAAGTTCCGAACATCATATTCTCGTATTTAATTGTCCGCGTAGGTTTGTAGGTGACATAATATCCTGCTATCTCAATTATCTTTCCAAGGTTTGCCTGAAGATCTGCGGCAGTCATTGTATATTTTTCCGGGTCTTTTATGTATGAAAAAGGTGGGCTGAGCGAAAATCCAAGCAACTCAATTTCATCCAGTATATCATCATATGTTCCGTGATGCAGTTCTGGTAAAACATATTCCGGAGGTTCAGGTTCAAAGATGTTGGCCACTGCAATATTCTTTATAGCAGGCGCCATTGAGGGAAGCACGATCATGTCCCACAACAATTGTTTTTTGCTTATTCCTGTAAAACGAAAAGCGCCAACACGGATCAAAGCCCGCAACTGTTCCGCGCCAATCATAACACGGTGGCCAAAATCATGAAGGCTCTTATACGGACCATTTTTTTCTCTTTCACAAATTATTGCTTCCATTGTTTTTCGTTCCAATTGCGCAATTAATCCGAGCCCCAGGTAAAGATCTTCTCCGTAAATAGTAGTAAGTTCATCACTCATGTTCACGCAAGGCGCATTTATTTTTGCTCCGCACATTCGCGCTTCGTGTATATAATATTCCGTGCGGTAATAACCGCCGAAGTTATTGATCACTCCAACCATGAATTCCATTGGATAGTGTGCCTTCAGAAATAAACTCTGGTAACTCTCCACTGCAAAAGAAGCGCTGTGTCCTTTTGCAAAAGAATATCCGGCGAAACTTTCAATCTGTCTCCACACTTCAGCGGTTAGCGATGGCGCATATCCTTTTGCATTACAGTTGTCAAAGAATAGTTGTTTTATCTTCTGAAATTCTTCACGCGAACGGAACTTGCCCGACATTCCTCTTCGTAGAACATCCGCTTCTCCCAATGATAATCCAGCAAAATAGTGCGCTACTTTAATTACGTCTTCCTGGTACACCATCACGCCATATGTTTCTTTCAGCAGGTCCAGTAATTGCCGCGGAGTCTGGTACATTCGCTGCGGATCATGAAAACGCATAATGTATTCGCGCATCATCCCGCTCTGCGAAACACCCGGACGGATAATTGAACTTGCTGCAACAAGCGTAAGATAATCGTCGCAACGCAGTTTTTTCAATAGCATGCGCATGGCGGGAGACTCAACATAAAAACATCCCATGCATTTTCCCTGCTTAATCAAAGCGGCAATCTTTTTGTCCTTCTTGAATTTTTTTATGTCGTGAATATCGATCTCAATATTCCTGTTTCGTTTTATTATTTCAACACTGTCCTTTATATGGCCAAGGCCGCGCTGACTCAAAATATCCAGTTTATGCAACCCTATATCTTCCGCTTCGAGCATGCTGAATTGTGTAACCGGAAATCCTTTTGGCGGCATTGATAACGCGGTGTAATAATTCATGGGTTTTTCTGAGATGAGAATTCCGCCAGCGTGAATGCTCAGGTGATTTGGAAAATCATGAATGTATTTGCTGTATTTTAAAATGGCGCGTGTAATGTCGTTATCGTTGTTGCGGGATAAACCGTTTTCTGCGAGCTCATCAATTTCTCCCTTGGGTAATCCGAAAACTTTGCCAAGTTCACGGATCATGGCGTTGTATTGAAATGTGCTGTAGGTTGCGAGCAGAGCAGTGTGCTCAGTTCCGTATTTATCAAAAATGTATTGTATGATCTCATCTCTGTCTTTCCAGGAAAAATCAAGATCAAAATCAGGCGGACTTGTTCTGTAAGCGTTAATGAAACGTTCGAAATAAAGATCAAGTTCAATGGGATCCACGTCTGTAATTTTGAGGCAATAAGCCAGAATACTGTTTGCTCCGCTGCCGCGACCGACATAATAGAAACCTCGCTCCCGCGCATAACGAACAATATCCCAGCTCATGAGAAAGTAACCAACAAATCCAAGATCCCGCACATCTTTAAGTTCTTTTTCCATTCTCGTAATTATCTCAGGCGAAGCATTACCATAACGGTATTCGAGACCGCGGTAACATTCGTTGTGCAACAGTTCATAATCTTCCTCCGCGCTTTTTCCGAATAGTTTTTTGGTGCGGTTAACTCCGCGCGACATATCAATAGAGCATTGTTCAAGAAGCCGCGCTGCGTTCATTGCGATTTCGGGAAGCAGCGAGCAGGCGGCAAGCAGTTCTTCTTCACGCAACATTATCTCGTCATATTGACAAAGATCTCCCTCCGGAATTCTGGTAAGCAAGCTATTGTTTGCAACGGCGCGAAGTAAGCGGTGCGTATTGAAGTCGCGCTTATTCAGGTCTGAGTTGGTTTCCTCACATCGTCCCGAACGAAAGTTGACAGGAGCAAGTAAAACAAGTTTTTCTTTATTCTTTTTCAATGGCGAGAAGAGAACTTTATGAATTTCTTTCGCTCGCACGCCAACGTATTCGTTTTCTTTTAAAGCGCGCTTAGGAATATTGTTGAGCGGATAAATGATAAAAGCGTTTTCAAGAACGGGCGCTTCATTCGGAACAATCGCCTCTCCGGAACTGAGACAGTGTGTCAGCAGTTTATTCAACTCATAAAATCCTTCATTATTTTTTGCGATGCCGACAAATTCCTGCCGCGATCCGTTCCTGAAATCAATTCCTGCAACAGGTTTTATTTTAGCGCGTTTTGCAAAGTGAACAAAATCGATGATCGCAGAAGTGTTGTTGATGTCGGTAAGCGCGATTGAGTTGACTCCGCAACGCTCAGCTTCAGCCAGTAGTCCTTTTATGCTGAGTGTTCCATAACGGAAAGAATAATATGTGTGACAGTTTAAATACACGCAGCAAATTTTACCCGGATACAGTCAATGAGAAAATTATTCGTTTCTCGTTTTCCCGTTGAACGGGTTAAACATTTTTCCCTGATAATCTACACTCACTGCGCGCTGTATCGCGTCGCTGCCAAATCGTTTTCTTAATTTATCCATTGCCTGGTATAACTTTATCATCTCCTCAGAATCTTCAAATAAATTTATCTGGTGACTTCCTCCAACCAAATGGCTGAAGCGTACGCCGATCAGTCGCACCAGCATTCTGCGATTGTATAATTTACCGAACAATTCTTTTACGCGGTCAATCAACGTATGATCACAGGAAGTATAGGGGATACGTGTCTGCATGGTATGCGTGTCAAAATTGGAGTAACGCAGTTTCACTGTTACGCAGGCAGTCAGTTTATTTTCATTGCGCAGCTGGAACGCAAGTTTTTCTGTCATGCCCGTTAAAATATTATTCAGGTTTACTGTGTCAATGGTATCCTGACCAAATGTTTCTTCGGTGCTGATGGATTTTCGTTCATTGTATGGCTCTACCGGAGTGTTATCGATTCCGTTTGCTTTTTTCCAGATGATGTGTCCGTTTTCGCCAAGAATGCGCACCAGCAGTTCGGGCGGCATTTGCTGCAGCGTCAGGATTTTTTCTATTCCCATTCCGCGAAGAATGTGATAGGTTTTTTCTCCCACCATTGGAATTTTACTCACGCTGAGCGGAGCGAGAAATATTTTTTCAACGCCGTGTTTGATCTGTTTGTGATTGTTCGGTTTTGCTTCTCCCGTAGCAATTTTAGAAACTGTTTTGTTAGCGCTGATCCCGAATGAAATCGGCAGATTGGTTTCGCGTATTATTTTTTCACGCAGTTCCTGCGCCCATTTGTAGCAACCGAAAAAACGATCCATCCCGGTGAGATCCATATAAAACTCATCGATGGAAGATTTTTCATAAGACGGTACGCCTTCTTTAATAATATCTGTGACGACATCAGAATAATAACTGTATCGTTCGTAATCGCCGCGCACCACAATGGCTTCGGGACAAAGACGCAGCGCCATTTTCATTGGCATTGCAGAATGAATTCCAAATGCGCGCGCCTCATAACTGCAGGCGGCAACAACGCCTCTTCCTTCCGTTCCTCCAACAAGAACAGGCTTGCCCATCAGCTTAGGATTTTCCAGTCGCGACACCGACACAAAAAAAGTATCGAGATCGATGTGCGCGATGTTGCGGTCCGAGGCCGTTTGTCGTTCGTCGTTTGTCGTTCGTTGTTCCACCTTCGGGAGATTGCGGCTCTCGCCTGTTAATAAATTCCCCGCCTAAAAATTTGACTTTCCAAAATTATCATATTATTTTTGATAACGAGATTATCATTATTCAGGTAATTAAATTATCAAAGATTATTGGATAAAAAAATGATTGTGGTGATTTATTTTCTGGCGATCGTCTGATATTGTTTATTTTAAAAGTTATTGAGTATGGGAACTATTAAAAGATTTGAGGATATGGAAATCTGGCAGCTGGCCAGGCAATTATGCAGAGATGTTCACTCGTTTTCTGAGAGTATGAATTTGGCGAAAGACTTTGAATTGACGCGACAAATAAGTCGCTCCTCCGGGTCTGCAATGGACAATATTGCAGAAGGATTTGGCCGGGGCGGTAACAAAGAGTTCAGGAATTTTCTTTCAATAACTACAGGATCAGCTAGCGAAGTTAAGTCGCAACTTTATCGCGCACTTGACCGCGGTTATATCACACAGGAGCAATTTGATGTAGCTTATGAATTGGCTGATAAGCTGATCAGGAAAACCGGTAAGTTTATAGGATATCTGGGAGCGAGCGAGCATCGGGGACAGAAGTTTAAAGAACAGTCTGCTATACGGCGCTGACGACAACGGAGAATCAGGAACAGCTAATTTTCACCCATGAGTCACAAACGCAACGCAAGCGACGAGGGACGAACGACAAACGACAAACGAGAAACGACAAACGAGAAACGACAAACGAAACGGGAGATGCATTTTTTTTCAAATAACATCAGGCTTCTTCGTAACCGGAGAAAACGCACGCAAGATGACGTGGCCGCTGCAATAGGGGTAAAACGCGCTAAATACAACAGTTATGAGAATGGCATCGCGGTAAATCCACCGCTCGATACACTTATTTCTCTTTCAAATTATTTTAAGATCAATATCGATACACTTGTAAAAATTGATCTCAGCAGTCTCTCCGAATACAAAATGTACGAGCTGGAGAAGGGTTTTGATGATTACATGCGGGGAACAAAGTTAAGAGTGCTTTCAACAACAGTGGATAGTCAGAACAGAGAGAATATTGAACTTGTTGGTCTGAAGGCGAGAGCGGGTTATACTGCCGGATATAATGATCCGGAATTTATTGCAGAGCTGCCGGTATTTCAATTGCCTTTTCTTTCTGCGGATAAAAAATACCGCGCGTTTCAGCTGGACGGTGATTCAATGCATCCAATTCCGCACGGCGCTTATGTGATAGCGGAGTTCGTTCAGGACTGGCGCGATATTAAAAGCGGAACGCCTTGCATTGTACTGACGCAGGATGATGGTGCCGTATTTAAAATTGTTGAGAACAGACTGAAAGAAGACAAAGTACTTGTTCTCAGTTCTCTCAATACCTTGTATGAACCCTACGAAGTGAAGGCAAATGAAGTGAAAGAAATATGGAAATTTGTTCATTACATGACCAAGCAGATGCCTGATGAAAAGATGACGCCCGATAAACTGGCCGCTACTGTAATGAAAATGAACGAGCAGATCAACATGCTTCAAAAGAGAATGAAATAATTATATGCAATGGCAGGTTCAGCGGATATTCCGTTGTTCTATACAATTGCGAATATTATTTGCCTTGTTTCTTTTTTCAAATACATCAAAGGAATAAACGATTTCAAAGCCTACAGGACACAAAGCGGTTTAAATTGACACAGAGTTTTTGAAAAACTCTTTCCTTCGGAAAAATCCACAGTGATTTATTATTTATCTTAGTGTCATGCGTAAGAACGTTAATGTTTTAGTGCTTGCATTTATTAGCATTGCGCTGTTGGTTTTTGTTTACCGCGATCATTTTGATAATCCGTTTGAACTCGATGATTCACATACCATTGTAAATAATCAGGCCATACGCGAATTAAACATCAAAGAATATTTTTCTGATCCGCGCACATTCAGTTCTCTTCCGGCAAATCAGGCATACCGGCCGGGACTTACAACATTGAACGCAATTGATTATGCTATATGGAGTAGGTCAACCGATGAAGCGCCGCAACCAAAATGGTTCCATGTTTCAATTTTTATAACATTCGTTCTGCTTTGCATTTCACTTTTCTTTTTTTACCGGAAAATATTCAATTACACCTTTCCTTTCTGGCAGGGAAACGATTATTTTGCGCTTTTTTCTGCTTCCCTTTTTGCTTTTCATACCGCGAATGCCGAAACCGTCAATTATATAATCGCGAGGGCTGACCTTTATTCAACATTTTTTGTCATACTCGCGTTTCTGTTGTTCATTCCAAAGTCGCTGCGGAAATTTCATGTATTTCTGGTCCCTGTAATACTTGGTTATTTCATAAAGGAACCGGCTATTATGTTTGCCCCGCTTGCCTTTTTGTTTGTTTTCTTCTTCGAGGAAAATTCATCTTTTACAATTAAAGATCTTGTCTCTGCAAAAATTGTACGGCCAGTTTTATGGTCCATCGCGGCGCTCTTAACAGGAATAATACTTTTTTCTTTGACCAAAAAGATGACATTACCAACATGGTCCTCAGGAGCCGAAAATACAGATGTACTTCGTTATTTTTTCACGAATTTTTATTCAGTACTTCATTATGTTTTCAATTTTGTTCTTCCCGCCAATCTTTCTGTTGATACAGACATAACTGTGTTTGACCGTTTACTGGATACCAGAGCGCTTGCCGGTGGATTATTGATTGTTGTGTTACTTTGGCTCGCAGTTAAATGGTCTAAGAAAAGGGAAACACGCGCAGCAGCATTCGGAGTTCTTTGGTTCTTCGTTACACTGATTCCAACTTCAACTTTTTTTCCATTTGCGGAACCGCTAAATGATCACAGAACTTTTTTTGGATACATTGGCTTGATCCTGACAGTAACTACTTTATTGGCGAATGTTGTGAATACAATGCAGCAGGCGCGTGTTTGGGTTGGGGCATTGGCCCTGCTTTTAATCGTCGCGCATTCCTTCGGTGTAACAAAGAGAAATAAGATCTGGGGCAGTGAAGAAGAATTATGGCGCGATGCATCAGTAAAATTTCCAAACAGTGGAAGGATCTGGATGAATTACGGTCTCTCACAGATGAAAGTTGGGAAATACAATGAAGCGTATGAGAATTTTGTAAAAGCAAAAGAGAAATGGCCTTACTATCCCTATGTTTATATTAACCTTGGAATTGTAAAAAATGTTTTGCAAAAGACTATTGAAGCCGAACAGGATTTTAAGATGTCTCTGCAATATGGTTCTGCAATTCCTGATACTTATAAATATTACGCGGATTTTTTATTGCAGCATGGCAGAACAAATGAAGCAGATAGTCTCTGTAAAATTGGTTTGCAGTTGAGTCCATATAACGCAGAACTGCTTACATTAAAATCAAATATTGAAAAAATAAAAAAGGCGGAGGCGCTTGCTAATCCAACTGTTCCGCAAATGCTTGAGTTAATCAGGCAAAATCCTTCTGAAGATAATTGGTTGAATCTTAGTCTGGCTTTTTATAACGCGGGAGATTATCAGGCCTGCGCAGATGCAGCGAAACAGGTGTTGAAAATAAATCCAAAGAACGATTTGGCATATAATAATATTTGTGCTGCTTACAATATGCTTAAAGAATGGGATAAAGCGATTGAAGCAGGAAGAAAAGGATTACAGATCAATCCGAATAACAAATTGCTTGCAGGAAATTTAAATGTAGCGCTCCAGGAAAAGCAGAAAATTAAGTAATCACAGAAACGACAAACGACAAACGACAAACGAAACAATGAACATTCTTGGTTTTAATGCTTACGGTCACGATTCAGCTGCTGCTTTGCTTGTTGATGATAAAATTGTTTTTGCCGTTGAGGAGGAAAGACTGAACAGAAAAAAACATTACGGTGGCGTTCCGGAACAATCAATAAAAGAATGTCTTCGCTACGCGGGATTAAAAATTTCGGATATAGATCACGTTACATTTTTCTGGAAACCATCCATCTCCTACTCAAAAATCCCGGTGTACTTATTAAAGTTCTGGAACAAGGTCCCGCAACTGATGCGTGAGCAACGTGATTTTTCTGTCGAGGAGAATCTCGGAATGCTGAATTATCTCGGGCACATGAGAAGATTGCCAAAAACTCTCACTGAAGTGTTTCCCGGTGAGAAAACGAAATTTAATTTTCATTTGCTCGAACATCATATGTGTCATGCGGCAAGCGCTTTTTTTCCTACCCAGTATGATGAAGCCGCTATATTAACCATAGATGGAGCAGGGGAGTGGACAACATCGCTTAAAGCCTATGGGAGAGGAAATCAGATCCATAAAATTTCGTCGGTTGACACACCCTATTCTCTTGGAGCTTTTTACCAGGCAATTTCGCGTCATCTCGGATTTAAATTGATCGAAGGTCCAGGAAAATTAATGGGACTCGCTTCTTATGGCAAGCGTGACACTGAAGTTTACAGGAAGATGAAACAGCTTGTTAAACTAACAGATGATGGCGGCTTTGAGTTGGATATGGATTATTTTTCTTATCACTACACAAGAACGAGCGGAGTTAGTCAGCGGTTTATCGATACGTTTGGGAAATCAAAATCAGAAGGAAAAGACTGGTCGGATCACGAACTGAATGTTGCCAGTGCGGCGCAGCAAGTTGTTGAAGATGTTATTTTGCACATGGCGCGTTACCTGAAAAAAATAACCCGAATGGATACGTTATGCGTAGCAGGCGGAGTTGGATTGAACAGTGTTACAAACGGAATAATTGCGCGTGAAGGAATTTTCAAAAACTTTTTTATTCAACCTGCGGCTGGAGATTCCGGTACTGCTTTAGGCAGCGCATTGTTATTTAATCACCAGTATTTGAAGCGAGAGCGAAAGTATGTAATGGATACAGCTTTTTTAGGTCCGGGTTATAGTAATGATGAATGTGAAGCAGCACTGAAAAAGTTTGATCTTCCATACATAAAAACCAAGCAGAATTACGCTTCGTTTGCTGCAAAAAAATTGGCAGAAGGAAAGATCGTTGGCTGGTTTCAGGGAAGATTGGAATTTGGTCCGCGCGCATTGGGAAACAGGAGCATTTTAGGAAGTCCGTTAGTTCAGAATATGAAAGAAGTATTGAACGCCCGTGTAAAATTCCGCGAGGGATTCCGTCCTTTCGCCGCGATTGTGCTGGAAGAAGATTGTGGAAAATATTTTGATGCTGATTTCCCGAATCCATACATGTTACTCGTTTATAATGTGCGTGAAGAGTACCTGGGTAAACTCCCGGCAATTACACACGTGGACAACAGTGTAAGGATTCAGACAGTGAATCAGACAGAGAACATGCACATGCGAGAATTACTTGAAGCGTTTAAAAAGGAAACCGGTTATTCTGTTTTGGTGAATACTTCCTTTAATATAAAAGGAGAACCAATTGTTTGCACACCTTATGATGCTGTTTACAGTTTTGAAAGAGCGGATATTGATTATCTGATCATGGGAGATTATGTAGTCGCGAAGAAGGGCGATGAAAAGAGTTTGCCCGTAAGTTAACGCTTACGGAAAAAAATCATCTTATCAGAGTAACATGCCCAACCTTTCTTATGGTCACTCCGAAAAGATCCGTTGCGATAAGATGATAAACATAAACATCCTGCTGCACTTCTGTTCCTTTGTATTTTCCGTCCCACGCGGCGCTCAGTTCATTTGAATAATAAAGTTTTTCTCCCCATCTGTTGTAAATAGTGAACTCCAGTTTAGTATAACCCGAAAAAACAGGTTTGAAATAATTGTTCAAGTTATCGTCGTTAGGAGTAAAGGCGTTCGGAATATAAAGAGTTGGAGTGACATATATTTTCACGGAATCAATATGCGAGCAGCCCGCGGCGTTGGTAGTAATCGCATAAAAAGTTGTTGTTGAATCAGGGAACGCAGTTGGAGAAAAACAAGTGTTGCATGATAATGAGCCCGCAGGATACCAGGTGCAGGAGTCATCGGAAGTTACATTCAGCGTTACAGATTCTCCCGGTAAAATAGTTTCCTGTTGCTCAACAATATTTATGTAAGGCGATGGCAGAACAATTACAGTGTAGGTGCCTGTAGTTGGACAAGGTCCGTTATAAATTGTGACAGTGTAAATTGTAGTGGTCGGAGGAGAAGCAAATGGATTAAAAACAGTACTGTTATTAAGGGACTGATTCGGTTCCCATTGATATGTGAACTCGCCCGGCGTTGTAATCAGTTGCACAGATGTTCTGTTGCAAATGATGGTGTCGAATCCGGAAATTTGTACGTGCGTAAAATCATTTATGGTGATGCTGTCAACTCCGACGCATCCGTTCGCGTCTGTGGAGGTAACAGAAAATATCCCTGCATTTATTGTTTGAATTGTTTGCGAAGTTTCGCCGGTGTTCCAGAGATATTGCACGCCGGTTGTATTTGCGCTGAGTGTTATAGTGTCATCTACACAAGCAATAGTAGAATCAATCAGAATTTCAACTGAGTCTGACATGACCGTAACAACAAGCGAATCGTTGAGGGTGCAGAATGAATCGGTAACCGATAAAATATATTGCGTTGTAATGTTTGGAAATGCAATTGGATTACTGATCAAAGAATTGGTAAGAGACGAAGCTGGTTGCCAGGAATAAGTAACTCCCGCAGGGGCGGATGCATTAAGCTGAACACTATCACCACTGCAAATGGTATGCGATGACAGAGGTGAAAGATTCAGATCCCGCACCTCAACGGAAATATAAGTAGTATCCGAAGTATTGCAGGTAGAAGCATTTGACGCGACCAGCATTATCTGAAAGTTTCCGGTTACAGAATAAGTATGAGATGGTGATGGAGAATTTGAAGTGGTTCCATCTCCGAAATCCCAGAAATAACTTGTAGCATTAAGACTTGTGTTGCTGAAAGACAGGTTGAATGGCGCGCAACCTGAAGTAAGCGCCGGAGTTGGTAGCGCCTGCGCAACAGTTGCAAGCATATCAAATTTAAATTTTACTAAAGCATTATTACAATTAATTGAACCGTTTTGGTTGGACCAGACGCCTGGCGTTGTTGGCATGTCGTCACTTCCTCCACAGCTTTCGCAGATTGCCTGATAAATAATTCCTGCCTTATCAAACCTGCTCGTTCCTCCATCAACATGTTCTTCGCTCCATGGTCCGCCAAAGAAAGTTGCGTATGTCAAAGCAGTCGCGTTTTTTTGCATTACAAGAAAATAGAAATCATTTCCGTCAGTGGATGTCATGAAAGCGCCCGGAGTAACTGGCAGATTAAAAGTTGTACTCGCTAAATTATTCTGGTAATAAAGTATTCCTCCCCATCCGGAGACATAAATATTCTCGCAGTTGTCAATGAGAAACGCTGAAGGAACAATATCGGGCGTACCCGCGCCGGTTCCGAATTCAGTAGAAAAAATTGTAGAGGAGAGAGTGGAATCCATTCCATGAATGAATTGTCCGCTGTTTGCGTTTGAATATGTTCCGGAGGTTATTGGATAATTCCCGCTGCATTGACCGTAAACATAAACGTTGTTCACTTTATCCGTTTGCACGAAAAAAGACTGTTCATATAAAGCAGTGCCCAGAAAAGTTGAGTGAAGAATACTGTTTCCCCCAAAAGAGAGATGAGTGATAAATCCGTCAATACCTCCCTGGTGAGTTGGATGTAATACGCCGTTTGTTGCAGGGAAGTTACTGCTCTCTGTTCCGCCAGTAACATATGCGCATTGTTTGGAATCGAGCGCGATATTGTAAACGGCATCATTCAGGCTTCCTCCAAGAAAAGTACTATAAACAAGATTTGAGAGTGAGGAATTCATTTTAAAAACGCAACCGTCCTGCATTCCCGCCAATACAGGTTGATTGCATCCGCTTGTCACTGGAAAGTCAGATGACTGTGTGCATGAACCGACCAGGACATTATTGTTGTTATCTATGATCACAGCGCCGCGCGCATCATCGGAATAATTGTACTTCAGAGAACTTAATCCAAACTGACTGATATTTACGCCGTCGTCAACGGACCCACCTATATATGTTGACGCCTGCAATGCTGTGCCTGTCTGGTTAAACTTACATACAACTAAATCAAACGCGCCGGATAAGGTATTGTCAAATGCATTTGAAGTTGTTGGAAAATTTGTTGAGTTTGTCCGGCCAAGCAACACGAGTTCGTTGTTCATGTCTACAACAATACTTTGCGGTGATTCAATTGATGCACCGCCCAGATATGTTGAATAAAGAAGTGAACTTCCTGTAACGTTGAATTTGGAAATGGAAATATCGTATGGGTTATTTGTTCCGGATGTTGGAGTTGCCATAGCGGTTTGAAACGCACCCGTTGTTGTTGGATAACCCCAGCCAAAAATTATTCCCGCGGTGTATGCGTTTCCTGAGTTGTCATAAGTCGCTGTCATTCCCCAGTTGTCTGAAACGGATCCCGTATACGTTGCAAAAACAAGTGTGGGATCAATAATCAATGTTTCGTTTTTGTTATACCTGCCACAATTGAAACTTAAAATATTTCCGTCGAGAACATAACTGCATTCAACTTTTCGTTTCAAGCCGTTTATCAGTTGATAAGCAAATGGTGCAGATTGTTCAATTCTACCAACGGATGTTTCAATAACCAGTTTTTTTTCTGTTACAAACATTTTATCCTGACCGGTAATTTTTATTTTAATGTTGGATGGGTCATGGCCAGGCTGTATGATAAAATCAAAACGTGGATCATGCTTGTTGCTGAATGCTTGTATATTGATCCCTGGGTAGATGTTCTTGTAGTTGATGTATTTAAATAGAGGAACATTAGAAGTCCACTTCGATGCGTCGTTACCGAGATAGTAATTGTGATAATAGCTGGATTTTTCTTCAGGTTGAATTTGTACGGAGTTTGTTGTATTCAGAAATTCCATCCGTATACAATGAAAATTCAAACTGTCATTTTCCTGGTTACGATGTGTTTTGTGTACGCCCTCAGCGGGAAAAAAAAGAAAAGTGAAGCCATCAGACTCAAGAAAGATCTGTCCGCCTTTAAAATTTCCGCGATACAAAATGTTTCTTTCCCATTGGCCTTTGTTGTGAACATATTCAATAAAAGAATTTGCTTCGTTGTTCTGATTGAAAACGTTCAATACGATCAGCAGGAAAATTATTGTGAGCCATAGTCTGATCATGCAAAGAAATTACCTTTAATCAAATATAAAAAAGCAAGCCATATAACCAAGTACCAATTGCTAAATCAATGAACCCAGTTAACTGATGTGGTGGCAATAAATGTCACTTTGTTTGCTTTGAGTGAAAACAACGCTTTCGATTAGTATTTATTGCAAAAAGATGCGCCGCTATTTTTACACGGGTTGCGCATTATCTTGAATTTTTTTGATCAAGTACTTGCTGAAACGCGCAGATAGATTTTTTG
>CBIHPU010000005.1:0-21100 GCA_966211935.1 uncultured bacterium
CATGCTCAAAGATCCAGGTAGTGCGCAACACACGCGTTCCGGCATTGGTAATTCCTATGATTGCGCTGAAAATATAAAAGATGAGTGTTGATCTTGTGAACGTAACCCATAGCAGTCCCAAAACGGTAATGATCATGAGCATGATAACGGCTCTCACGCTGTTCATTTTTTTGAATAAACTTCTTATTGCAAGTCCCGCGAACAACGCGCCTACAGCGTAAAGCACTTCAGCAATTGCATATACACCCGCTCCTTCATTCAAGTGGTTGTTTACGTACCAGGCCAGAAGCAAATGAACTTCCACAAGCAACACTACAAAAATGCTGTATGAACAGTTGCCAAATAAAAATATTTTTTTGTGAGCGCGTAAATATGTTATACCCAAACGGATCCTTTGCATTACACTTCCTTCATTCGCGTGATGCTCTTGTTTTGTCGGTGTATATACGATAAATGCGATAAGTATAAGAGCGAGCAAATACGTTATTCCATCCATTAGAAAAATTTCCTGCAAACTCCAGGCATCGAAAATAATTCCGGTATTGATTTCCAACCCGCCAAGATTTATTATTCCATTTTTTGATCCGTTAAGTAAGATCGCTCCTGCAAAGCCTGCCAGCATGGTTGTTGCCTGTCCCTGGATTTCGATCATGGAATTGATTCTTCCATAATTTCTGTTTTCCGTTACTTCCTGAGCAAAAGCGTACAAACACGGGTAATGAATGTTGTACAGCATCATGGTAAAACCAAAAACTGTTATCACAGCCAGTGAGGATATCTGCCCTGAATAAAATCCGCTAGCAGCTGCTGATAAAAGCATGACCGCTCCTATAATGTTAACTCCGGAAAAAACGGATTTCCGTGAATATTTGTCTATCAGCATTCCTGAATACAATCCCCAGAAAATTGTAATGACGGTGATAACGGTATATGCAATTCCAAATGTGACTTCTCCTCCGGGCAGCGTTGTAAAATACCAGGGAATGGAAAGCATACTTATTCCCTGTGCGGAACCGGAAATTACGTTGGCGGAAAGTAAAAGAAATATTGCTTTTTTATTTTGCACAGAGGGCGTAAATTTAGACAGAACAAACCGGTATGCAAGAGAAAACCTCCAATGTTTCGGGTAAGGCGACAAACAACAAACGCCAAACGACAAACGTTCTCGATCAAATGCGCAACTGGTGCGCCTACCAGGAACGATGCCAGCAGGAGGTGCGTGATAAACTCTATGATCTGGGTCAAAAGAAAGATGATGTTGAAGCTATAATTTCCACGCTGATCAGCGAGAAATTTATTGATGAAGAAAGATTCGCTGTTGCGTTCGCGGGTGGAAAATTCAGGATCAAGAAGTGGGGAAGGATCAAGATCCGTTCAATGTTGAGAATGAAACGCGTCAGCGATTATTCTATCAACAAAGCGCTGGAGCAAATCGACGCGGAAATTTATAAAGAAACGCTTCAGCAATTGCTGGAAACAAAAAAGCGTTCGCTGAAATCAGAAACAAATAAAGTAAAACGCAACTACAAATTACTTCGCTTTGCGCAAAGCCGCGGTTTTGAAACGGATCTGGTTATGCAGTTGCTGGCGGAGTGATGATTATACAATCTGTTTTTGCGGACTGCAAACTTGCCGTTGAAAAATTTGAGAAATAAATTCCTTTTCAGAAACTGATGGTAAACTTTGTTCCTTTAGAAGTGTCGATTGAAATGCTTCCGTCAAGCTGTGTAACGAGAGAATGCACCAATTGTAGTCCCAGTGATTCTGCTTTTGTGTAATCGATCTTTTTATCTATTCCCACACCGTCGTCTTCAACCTGCAGCGTATAACATTTCTTTTTGCTTTTCATTTTTTCAGTAAATGAAATGCATATTTTGCCTTTTGATTTTCCCTGGAAAGCATACTTCATGCTGTTACTCAGCATTTCATTCAGAATAAGTCCGCAGGGAATTGCGCGGTCTATATCCATTGAATCATCTGATAATTTAAGATCGAGTTGTATTGTTACTTTCTTGTCGAGACGATAAGTAACCTTGATGTAATTTACCAGAGACTGGAAATATTCCTTGATGGGTATCGTGGAAAAACTTTTTGTGCTGTAAAGCAACTCGTGGATCATGGCCATTGATTTAATCCGGCCTATGCTCTCCTGAACTTTTTCCCTGTGTGTCGGATCTTCTATAGTTGAGGCCTGAAGATTCAGCAGACTTGAAATGATCTGCATATTGTTCTTTACGCGATGATGAATTTCTTTCAGAAGTATTTCTTTTTCTGAAAGAGAATTCTTCAGCTGCTCCTCCATTTTTTTTCGTTGAAGAAATGAAGGAACTTCAAATTTACCTGGCTGCTGTTTTTTTTCTGCTTTCGGAAGATACTTCTCAATCTTATTTGGCGGAGCCATGATAAAGGTGCAGTTTTTGTCGCCCCTCGCTATGCAGGATATTTCCACCGCCGTCAATTGTAACCCGAAACTCTGCTGGCACCATCCGCTAGAATAACCGGCATTCATAATACAAACAGGCGTGTCAGATTTTTTTCCTGCACGCAGCCAGCTGTCCGCCTCAAATGAAAAAGGATGATGATATTTTACATAATAGTTTTCATCCACTGTAATTTTGCTTTCCGGAAGAATCTCAACAGATGCCCAGCCGGCATAAGCAAAGTAAATGGGTCCTGCAGCCACACGTGAAATCGGATCCCGCAGGTTCATGCGCTTGTGAAAATTTTTCGCGTCTTCCATGCCGATAACGTGAGCAATATCAAACAGAATGTTCCTTGCAATAAGCGCGGCTTCCTCTTCCGGCCGGTTGGAATATAATTTCAGAAATGACTCGAAAAATTCATAGCTCAACGCGGAAGCACGTACAAGCAAATAACGCTGGTCATTTATTTCAATTGTACCGTGCGTAGGATCATGATCAAGATTGGAAAAATATTTTCCTACTACCGACTGAACCTTATCAAAAACCGGTTTAAATTTTTTGGGAACTTTTACTGTTTGTCCTTTTGTAAATTCAGTATGCTGAAGTAATGAGATTTCATTTTTTAATCTCTTCACTTCTTTTTCCAATTCTTTTATGCGTGCAGTTTGCGGCATGTGGACGCGTAAAAGTAAACAATCAATGTAGTAGTCCTTTAATAATAAAGTGTTTTAACAGCAATTATTTTATAGTACTTTTGTTTTCACTATGCTGATCAATCTGCAAAGAAGGGGCGATGCGTTTTCTTTCGACGTGGCTAATGAAGAGGGAAACCATATAACAATTGACACAACGCCTGCAAATGGCGGAGAGGGAAAAGGATTTTCTCCAATGCAATTGCTCCTGGTTGCAGTTGGAGGTTGCAGCGCAATTGATGTTGTGCACATACTTAAAAAACAGCGTCAGCACATTGAAGCTTTTTCGGTTGAAGTAGATGGAACGAGAGAGAAAGTTGAAGATTTTTCCGTCTGGAAAGAGATCGTTATTCATTACAAACTCAAAGGAAAGATAGATCCTGATAAAGCGTACCGCGCAGCGGCTTTATCACATGAAAAATATTGCTCCGTAAGCAAAGCGCTGGAGCATAGCTCCAAAATAACCTTTCGGGTTACCGTTGAATCTTTGTGATCTTAATCGACAGAGTCTTTATTTGCCGGTTCTGAATCAGAGAGTATTTTGCATAATTTTCAACAATTATTATCACTTCATCTCAATACTGAAATCACTCCCGATTTTTAGTCTAATTAACCTGTACGGTATCTCTTAATTTAATATATTTGATGCTCAATTTTTTAACCATGGAAACACTAGCTGCTGCAGACGTTTTTGGCATACAAAAGGCCATGAAAGCGTTAGGACTGAAAGAAATGAATGACGGTTGTTCTACCGGGTCAGGATTTTTCGCCACCGGAGATGTGATCGAATCATATTCGCCTGCCGACGGAAAGCTGATCGGTTCTGTGCGCGTTGCAAGTCAGAAAGATTATGAGAAGATCATGCAGACCGCAACTGAAGCGTTCAAACACTGGCGCAAAGTGCCGGCTCCTGTTAGAGGTGAGATCGTGAGACAGTTCGGACAGAAGTTACGTGAGAAAAAAGCGGATCTCGGCAAACTTGTTTCCTATGAAATGGGAAAATCATTACAGGAAGGTCTTGGTGAAGTTCAGGAAATGATCGACATCTGTGATTTCGCGGTTGGTTTATCGCGTCAGTTGCATGGTCTTACTATGCACAGCGAAAGACCTGAGCACCGCATGTATGAACAATATCATCCGCTGGGGATTGTTGGGATCATCTCCGCATTTAATTTTCCTGTTGCAGTGTGGTGCTGGAACACCGCTCTTGCATGGGTGTGCGGCGACGTTTGCGTTTGGAAACCTTCAAGCAAGGTTCCTCTATGTGCAGTTGCCTGTCAGAATATCTGGAATGAAGTAGCAAAGGAAAATAATCTTCCCGAAGGTATTTCGAACTTGTTGGTGAGTCCATCTAAAATGGGAGAACAGATGTGCGAGGACAAACGTGTTCCGCTTGTTTCTGCAACCGGCTCTACGCGCGTGGGTAAAATTGTAGGCGTAAAAGTTGCTGAACGTTTTGGAAGAAGTTTGCTGGAGCTTGGCGGAAATAATGCAATTATCATTTCTTCTCACGCGGATCTTCAGGCTTGTTTACCTGCAATAGTTTTCGGCGCCGTAGGAACTGCGGGACAACGTTGCACAACTACACGCAGGCTGATCATACACGATAGTATTTACGACATGGTAAAGGAGCAACTCGTAAAAGCATACTCGCAATTAAAAATCGGAAATCCTCTTGATGAAAAAAATCACGTAGGGCCACTTATTGATAAGAATGCGGTTAAGGATTATCTGAACGCGATTGAAAAAGTAATTGCTGAAGGTGGAAAAATGATCGTTCCTGGTGGTGTTGTTGATGGAAAAGGATTTGAAAGCGGATGTTATGTAAAGCCAGCAATTGCCGAAGCGAAAAACGATTTTTCAATAGTGCAGCATGAAACATTTGCGCCGGTATTGTATATTATGAAATACAAAACAATTGAAGAGGCGATTGAAATGCAGAACAATGTTCCGCAGGGATTATCTTCTTCGATCATGACTTTGAACATGCGTGAAGCGGAAAAGTTTTTGGGTCCTGAAGGATCTGATTGCGGAATTGCGAACGTAAATATTGGTACAAGCGGCGCTGAGATAGGTGGAGCATTTGGTGGTGAAAAAGAAACAGGTGGGGGAAGGGAATCCGGCTCTGATGCGTGGAAGATTTACATGCGTCGTCAGACAAATACCATAAACTATGGTACAAAATTACCACTTGCGCAAGGCATCAAATTTGAAATCTAAACAACGTCGTTCTTCGGTTCCTGCCGGCTAGCGATTTAGCAATATAAACCATGACAATTCAAAACAACACAGTAGTAACCGTAGATTATCACTTAACGTCAAGTATAAATAACGGAGAAGAAAACCTGGTAGAGAAAACTTCACCGGAGCGTCCATTTGTATTTTTATTCGGATCGGGACAGGTACTTCCTGATTTTGAAAAGAATCTCGAAGGAAAAAAAGCCGGTGACCCATTTGATTTTAAGATCACAGCTGATAAAGGATATGGCAAGGCTGAAGATGATTATATAGTAAACATCAGCCGCGAAGCTTTTATGGTTGAAGGAGAATTTGATTCGGCACGCGTAAAAGTAGGAAGCGAATTGGAAATGAATGATGCTGAAGGAAATGTTTTAGTAGGCGTTGTAACAGCGGTGGAAACTGAACATGTTACAATGGATTTCAATCATCCGCTGGCTGGTCACGATCTTCACTTTGTAGGAAAAGTTATTGAAGTGCGTCCTGCAACGCCTGAAGAATTAGATCACGGTCACGTTCACGGTCCGGGCGGACACCATCATCATTAATAGTATTTAAACAACTTAGAAAGGGCTGCCAGAAATTGGTGGCCTTTTTTTATTTTATTCCAACTCACAGACTCCCGGACTCATTGACCCCCCGACTCCCGGACTTTTCCGTATTTTTGTTTTCTATGCAATTCACAGAAAAATGGGCGCGCGAGCAGGATGCAAAAGATGTTCTGGCTCCTTTCCGCGGAAAATTTCATATGCCGCAACACAATGATTCTGATGTGGTTTATTTCACCGGTAATTCCCTAGGACTTCAACCGAAAACTACACAAACCTATATTCAGCAGGAACTAAGCGATTGGGCGCAATATGGAGTGGAGGGACATTTTCTTGCAAAGAACCGTTGGGTTGATTATCACGAGTTTCTTACAGCGCAGACTGCAAAACTTGTCGGCGCGAAAAATGAGGAAGTGGTGATGATGAACCAGCTTACTTCCAACCTGCATTTTTTAATGGTTTCATTTTATCGTCCAACAAAAACGAGGTATAAAATTATTTGCGAAGCAAAGGCTTTTCCTTCTGATCTGTATGCGTTGCAGTCTCAGATCAAGTTTCATGGTTACAATATAAAAGACGCCATGATCGAAATGTATCCACGTGAAGGAGAACATAATCTTAGAACGGAAGATGTACTGGATACAATTAAAAAGCACGGCAATGAATTGGCGCTGGTAATGATTGGCGGAGTGAATTATCTCACCGGCCAGGTTTTCGATATGAAAACAATTACTAAAGTTGCGCACGATGCAGGAGCAAATTGCGGCTGGGACCTGGCTCATGCTGCAGGAAATATTAAACTTGATCTGCATGATTGGGGCGTTGATTTTTCCGGGTGGTGCAGTTATAAATATTTGAATTCAGGCCCTGGTAGTGTTGCAGGCGCATTTGTTCACGAAAAACATTTACAGAATACAGATCTGCCTTTATTTGCGGGATGGTGGGGACATGATAAGAAAGAGCGTTTTAAAATGGAACGTGAGTTTCGTCCAATGAAGACGGTTGAGCGCTGGCAGGTTAGTAATGCTCCTGTGTTAAGCATGGCCGCGTATAAAGCGAGCGCTGATGTTTTTGAAGAAGCGGGATTTGATCGTCTTCTTGAAAAAAGTAAACTACTTACTGATTATCTTGAATTTGTAATTGAGACAATAAATAAAACACAAACGCCCGATAAAAAGTTTGAGATCATAACGCCAAAGAAAGAACGTGGTTGTCAGCTTTCGGTTATTGCACACGGTCGCGGGCGTGAGCTGTTTACCAGACTTACAGAAAACGGTGTAGTTACAGATTGGAGAGAACCAAATGTAATTCGCATGGCGCCTGTGCCCTTGTACAATTCGTTCGAAGATATTTTCAGGTTCGGAAAAATTCTTGAAGCTGTAATTTAATGTCACGAAAATACCGCTACGTACTTATTGCAGTTATTGTGGCGGGCGCCGCATTGTTTCTTGCTTACAAGAGAATGAAGCGTTTGTCAAGCCGTCAATTGTCAGCATACGGCGTGATGACTGGAAATAGCTTCACATAAGGAAAATATGCAATGAAACGTACTTACGTTTTTGAAGAATTCGTACACCCCTGATTTTTTTAAACCCAACCGAGGAAATGCATTATGGCAATCAGAATCAAACCAATCAGCATTATCAATTTGTAAGACAAAAATACTCAGCAGTGATGCTCTTAAATATTTTTGAGCATAACCAAGACCTCTATAAGGCAACAACGCGACAAGCGTCCCTAAAATAAAACCGATAATATTGAAGCCAACAAGTTAGCGTTTGCTGCGGAAATGAATTTTGTTGAATAGTCTTCGTCAGGAATGAAAATTGTAAATAGTACGGTGTTAACCAGTATGAGAATTCCGATTAGAATAAGTAGTTTCTTACGGTTTGATCTGAGATGAGCATCTATGCTCTTTGCTTCTTGTATTAAATTTATTGGCTCCTGCATTATTGATTTATTACTGTGTGCGTCGTATAATACGCATAAAATTTAGCCGCTTGTGCTCTGCGATTTTTTAGAATAGAGAATTTTATTCCTTGCCGCCAGTCTGAACAACCACATTTTTGCCCAGGGTCTTGAAGCGAACTCCGTTTTTTTGCTCAACGGTAATGGTGATGTGACCTGTTTTACTGGTATTTATATCTCTCACCGTGCCTGATTTTCCGGCATGTGTTCCTCCAACAACCGTACATTGGTCGCCGTCCTTTAGGCTTTTTTCAGATGTTTTTGATTTCATGTTGATTGTTTTGATTTTCATTAAGAAAATATTTTTGTACAAGTTACCTCGACTTCTAAATTATGTCATAATCCAAACTGTCTTAAGTGATGATCTAAGTGTTTCCATTGGAAAACTGCCCATTGCTCTGGTGTAAACGTGCCGAAAAAAGGATGTGGATGTTTGGTGCATTTCGCTGATCCGCCTTCCTGAAATTTGCTTACAAGATTTTTCAATCTTAATTTTTCCTCGTCAAAATTTCTGTTGTCATTGAAAATGTAACTTTTATCAGTAGGAGAACCTTTGGCAAATGGTTTTTCGCTCAGCACACTCGACTTCATCAGTGTTCCGATTATTCTGCCAAGAAAAACTCTTTCAATGACTTTATCGCCCATTGCCGTTTCCATAGAAACATTACAGTGCGCCAACATTTGCGAAGGATTCATTTTCCCCCACTGTTTTTGCGAGTCTGAGTTCAACTTGTCAATTCGTTTCAGGATTGATGAAACATCAGATTGATTGAATAAGTTGTTCATTTTTTTAGCGAAGTTATTTCTCCTTTAAATATTGCAAATATGATGTTGCAGATTTGGCTGCTTCCAGCCATTTTATCAGCCGATGAACTTTTGCTTTAATGTAAAATTATGAATTAATGCGCAGACTGAGAATTGTGCAATGTCTTACTGGTGTTCAGTGGCGGTCGCAAAAATCACTAAATAGAATTCCGGAAGTTAATGAATGGCAGTTGTTATGCTGCTTTCTATAAACTGCAGTTTTACTTTTTTTATTTATGCCTTTTCTTGTTCAATCTCGCAATAGTTTCGAATTCTCTACCAACCCTGATTAAATAAAAAGCTTTCAATCACTTTTTAGCTATTATCAGCTTACATTTATTCTACAACAATTTTTCCTGTCCACTTATGTTTTTCACCTGCAATAATAACAAAATATATCCCCGCTGAATATTTAGTCAAATCCACTTGCGTTTTTTCTTCATCAATGTGCGACTGAAATACTGGCTGGCCCAGAGAATTCAATATTTTCAGCTCTGCATTGTCAACCATTTTACTTGCGTTGATTGAAAATATTCCTGATGAGGGATTAGGAAAAACAGACCAATCAGATGTGTCATTCTGTTTTATGCCCGTTACAACAGAATTTAATTTTACTATCCAATAATCATTATTGCCGTGATTACCACTGACGTCTCCGTTATTTGATGTGGTAAATCCCGCAACAACAATGCCGCTGTCAGTTGTTTGTTGTACAGATCTTGCCCAATCAGCGCCTGTGCCGCCAAGACATAGTTGCCACTGAATATTTCCAGCGATTGATAGTTTTACAAGCCAGTAATCTTGTGTGCCGCTTAGATGGTTGCCGCTCACATCTCCATCATTCGATTTGGCGTAACCTGCAACAACATAACAGCTGTCATTGGTTTGCACAATGGAATAAGATTTATCATCACCTGTTCCACCAAGACATTTCTGCCACTGAATATTTCCTGTGCTATTCAATTTCACCACCCAGTAATCCGGTTGCGTTCCGTGTAGCCCGCTTACATCGCCATTAGTTGACTTTGTGAATCCTGAAACTACATAGCCGCTGTCTGCTGTTGGCCGAATGGAATATCCTATATCTTCACCAGCGCCACCAAGGCATTTCTGCCACTGAATATTCCCGCTTGAATCTAATTTCAAAATCCAAAAATCAAAACCTCCATGGTTACCGGAAACATCGCCGTCGTTAGAACTGGTAGATCCTGCAACAATAAATCCATTGTCTGCAATTGGAACAACCGATGGTGTTGTATCGTCGCCGGTACCGCCAAAACATTTCTGCCACTGAATATTTCCCGAGGCGTCTAATTTCACTATCCAGGAATCAAAGCCACCATGATTGCCGCTCACATCTCCATTATTTGACTGTGTATCTCCGCTAACAATAAATCCACCATCTGCGGTTTGTTTAATGCATAATGCATCATCTAAACCTGAACCGCCGAGACAAGTTTGCCATTGAATATTGCCTGAACTGCTTAATTTGACAATCCAGTAATCGTCAGTGCCATGATTGCCTGTCACGTCACTATCATTTGACGTGGTAAATCCTGCAACAATATAACCGCTGTCGGCAGTTTGCTGAATTGAATAACACTGATCGAAGCCCGATCCGCCCAGGCATTTTTGCCACTGGAGAACTCCAGAACTGCTTAATTTAGATACCCAAAATTCATCACTTCCGTTTGCATCCGTAACGTCGCCATTATTTGACGATGTATATCCGCCAACAATGTAGCCGCTATCGTTTGTCTGCTGAATAGACTGTGCCCAGTCGCCTGTAGTGCCGCCAAGACATTTCTGCCATTGTATTGAAGGCTGAGCATTGGATAAACTGATGGTGGCGAAGGACAAAAGAAAGAAAGTATATTTTTTCATTGTGTTTTGGTTTTTCGAAGGAATAAAAAAAATGATGATTTGTGGCTGAGGTAATATTAATTTAATTGCTGTTGCTGCGTTTATTATTTCTATAATTGGTTTGGTTTACCCAATAACTGGTTGTCGTTTAGATAAGATCAGTTGAAATATTACATCAGTGGCAGCGGACTTTATTTATTAAATGTTGATGCATTTGAATAAGCGTAATTCGTATGCAAAATACATCTTGCTTCCTTTTAAAAATAATTTCTATATTTGCGCCATGATCAACAAAACACATCACTACCATCATATTCACTTACCCCGGTAAGCATTGATGGCATTTGTGTTTTTGTAAGAAAAAATTTGTCAGGCTTATCGAAACGATGGGCCTTTTTTTATTGTATTTATTGAATTATTTTATGAAACTGAAAATAGCAATTCAAAAGTCGGGAAGACTGAATGAAGACAGTGTACGCTTGCTCAAAGAATGTGGCATCGACATCAGCAACGGACTGAACAAACTGAAAACGGAAGCGAGAAATTTTCCGCTGGAGATTTATTTTTTGCGCGATGACGATATTCCGCAGTATGTTGAAGATGGCGTTGCCGATATAGGAATTGTTGGACAGAATGTACTTGCAGAAAAAAATAATACAGTAAAAACAGTTGACGCGCTTGGATTTGGAAAGTGCAGATTGAGTATTGCCATTCCAAAGGATAAAAAATATAATGGAATAAAAGATCTGAACGGAATCCGCATCGCTACAACTTATTCCGGCATTGTTTCGAAGTTCCTGAAGAAAAATAAAATAAAAGCGGAGATCCACGAGATCAGCGGATCTGTTGAGATTGCGCCCGGGATAGGACTTGCAGACGCAATCTGCGATCTTGTAAGCAGCGGAAGCACTTTGTTTACAAATGGATTGAAGGAAGTTGAAACTATTTTTCATTCTGAAGCTGTATTTATCGCGAACAAACATCTGAACAATAAACAACTTGATATTCTGGAACAACTGGTGTTCAGAATACATGCGGTTCGTAAATCCAAAAAGAATAAATACATTTTGCTGAACGCGCCCAACAATAAACTTGATGCGATTTGTAAAATACTTCCCGGCATGAAAAGTCCTACCATTCTTCCACTGGCGCAAAAAGGCTGGAGCAGTGTTCACAGTGTAGTTGAAGAAGATAAATTCTGGGAAATAATTGAAAAACTGAAAGCGAACGGAGCGCAGGGAATTCTTGTGATACCGATAGAAAAAATGATTCTTTAAATGCTGAAAATAATAAAATATCCGCGGAAAGAAGACTGGGCAAAGCTTTTGTCGCGCCCGGTTTTTGACACAAGTGAACTTGAAGAAAAAGTCAAAACTATTTTAAGCACCGTTAAAAAAGATGGCGATAGCGCTCTGAAAAAATATTCACTTCAGTTTGATAAAGTTCAACTGAACGATTTTCTTGTTTCTGAAAAAGAATTGGAGGAATCAAAAAATTCAGTCAGCGCGGAATTAAAAGGCGCGATAAAGCTTGCAAAAGAAAACATTTATAAATTTCATTCGGCACAAAAAGAAGAAATAAAAATTGTTGAAACCCAGCCGGGAGTTGAATGCTGGAGAAAAAGTGTAGCGATTGAAAAAGTTGGATTATATATTCCCGGCGGAAGTGCTCCGTTGTTTTCCACTGTACTTATGCTCGCTGTACCAGCAACAATTGCCGCTTGCAAAGAAATTGTTTTGTGTTCTCCTCCTTCATCAGAAGGCAAAATTAATCCCGCCATTTTATACACCGCGCATCTTTGTGGTGTGACCAAAATTTATAAACTCGGCGGCGTGCAGGCTATTGCGGCAATGGCTTACGGAACTGAAAGTGTTCCGCGTGTTTACAAGATTTTTGGCCCGGGTAATCAATATGTAACCTGCGCAAAGCAATTGGTGAGTAAGGATGGAGTCGCGATTGATATGCCTGCAGGACCAAGCGAGGTTGCTGTTTTCGCTGATGAAACCTCTGTACCGGAATTTGTCGCTGCTGACTTGTTGTCGCAGGCGGAACACGGGACCGACAGCCAGGTTATTCTTGTGTCAACTGAAATTAATGTGGTTGAATCGGTACTGAAAGAATTAAAATCGCAGCTGGAGCTGTTGCCGCGAAAAGAGACTGCGCACGCCGCATTAAAGAACAGTAAGGCGATTATTGTAAACGACAGAGAAACGGCTGCGGAGTTACTGAATGAATACGCGGCGGAGCATTTGATCTTAGCCTGCAGTAACGCGGAAGAATTTTCAGAACAGATCGTCAATGCCGGATCTGTTTTCATTGGGAATTACAGTTGTGAAAGCGCAGGCGATTACGCGAGCGGAACAAACCACACACTTCCTACAAACGGATATGCACGCGCTTACAGTGGCGTTTCGCTTGATAGTTTTATTAAAAAAATTACCTTCCAGAAATTATCACAGAGTGGAATAAAAAATATTGGAAGCGAAATTGAAATAATGGCCGAAGCGGAAGGATTGCAGGCACACAAAAATGCCGTAACACTGCGACTGAAAAAATAAATTTTAAAATTGTTTTATGTTTAGTTTAGAGAAAATTATTCGTCCGAACATTAAGAACCTTGTGCCTTATTCATCCGCCAGGGAAGAATACACAGGTGAAAAAGGGATTTTTCTGGATGCAAATGAAAACGCGCTGGGTTCGCCTGTGGAAGGAGAACATAACCGTTACCCGGATCCTTATCAGATGCAACTGAAAAAGAAAATTACCGGAATAAAAGGACTTCTTCCTGAAAATATAATTCTTGGAAACGGAAGCGATGAGATCCTTGATCTGCTTTTCCGTTGTTTTTGCAGACCCGGAAAAGATAACGTGATAATTTGTCCGCCAACGTATGGAATGTATGAGGTACTTGCGAATATCAATGATGTTGAAGTCCGGAAAGTGAATTTAATTCCGGAAACTTTTCAGCTCGACACGGATAATATTTTAAAAAATATTGACGGGAACACGCGTTTGTTTTTTTTGTGTTGCCCGAATAATCCTACCGGAAACGGAGTGAAGTGGGATGATATTCTGGCAGTGCTGGAGACGATAAATGGAGTTGTTGTAGTGGATGAAGCTTACATAAATTATGCACGATACAGAAGTTTGATTCCCGCTTTGTTGAATTATCCGAATCTTTTTATTCTGCAGACACTTTCAAAAGCCTGGGGACTTGCAGCGCTCCGAATAGGAATGGGCTTTGCTTCGTCAGACATCATTCACGTGATGAACAGAGTGAAGGCCCCCTACAATATAAATCGCCTGAGCCAGGAGATCGCGATGGTGGCGCTTGATGAATTGCCGAAGGTGAATTCGTGGATCAAGGAAATTGTTGAGCAGAGAGATAAGCTTGCTCTTGAGTTCACGAAATTTTCTTACGTGAAAAAAGTTTATCCAAGCGATGCGAATTTTCTTCTGGTGAAAGTGGATGAACCTCTGGCGCTTTACAATCACCTCTCATCTAACGGAGTTATTGTGCGTGACAGGAGTAAAATGCCTTTGTGCGAAGGTTGTCTGCGGATTACTGTCGGAACTAAAGAAGAAAATGAAAAACTACTGGCGCTGCTAAAAGTGTTTTAATGATGTTTAGAACATCAGCTGAAATCCGCCTTTTATGCCAAAGTTAGGAGCGCCGGGAATATCACGATAGGACAATCGCCAGAACGCGTCAACTCTGAAGAGTTTGTATATGTTTTCTATTCCCACAGAAACTTCGTGGTATGGTTTCGCGTTCAGTGTATAAAGGGTATTCGGGAAAATAAGTTCTTTTTTGTTTTTGTCGTTTACTGATCCGAACAATACTTTATACGTTACAACTTCGCGCCATTTTAATTTTCTGATTAAAGGAATTTTATTCAGGAACAAACCCTCGAAATGATGAAACACCCATAATGAAGCGTAACGGTCGCTGACAAATTCATAATAGTTCATCATGTTGTACGCCATATAATCGTAAATGTATGTTACGTTGCCACCATGCAATTCAAGAAGGGGATAAGGGGCGCGTCCCCAGAACTGACCGGCTTCAATTGTAAAATCAGTATAACCAAGCAATGGAATTAATCGCACGCGGTCATCTACTTTTACAACCAGCTTCTGGTATTCATACTGACTCTCGTAAATATTTTTTAATGAGGTTGCAAAGTTCACCTGCAAAATCGGATATTTCGTTCCAAGCGAACTTCTTGTAAAATCTCCGCTTATATATTTTTCGTCATATGCAAAACGTGTTTGTATTCTGAATTCAGAAGTGCGGATATAAGGTTTGTGTTCAATTTCTCCGTTCGGTTTAAAATAATCGTAATAAAAACCTCCGGCAGGCGTAAGTTTTCTGTTTATAAATGAAACGCGTGTTGTAAATCCTTCAAACCAGTCGCGCTCGTACCACGTGTTTGTTTGATCTACACGCGTAAGTGAATTGAGTGGCGTTCTTCTGAAAAAAGAGGCGAAGAGATTGTCTTGTGAAAATCCGTTCTGACTTTGTCCGAGGATTTCCAGGTCACTTTTATAATTTACTCCGAATAACTGACGCGTTGGTTTTTTGGAGATGAATGATTTGAAGCCGATACTGTATTTGAATTTTTCATCCCATATACCATAGGCAACATAACCTGAAAGTTCATACCACCGCGAAAATTTACTGCTTGTTCTTCCGCCAAAACGGACGCGTGGTCCTTCAAGCCGGTTATAACTAAGCATGTTATAATATGGACCTATCTCAAAATTTCCTGCCTGTCCGTAACCGGAAACAAACACGGTGAAGATGTCAACCCATGTTCTGTAAATAGGAAGCGTTTGCAGCGTATCGATCATTTTAATGATCTTTTTTTCATTCGCGCTTAGTGAGTCGTGCCTGTGCTCTTCCCAGAATTTGTCATCTTTGGTATTCGCGTTATCTTCGACTATTACATTCTCTCCAAAATCAAAAAACTTTACATCTTTTGGTTTGTTTGTTACAATATCCTGGTAGGAAGTTGTTTTTCTTCCATAGATACCGGGCTGACCTTCCTTCAACGCGAAATCAATTACCAGTCTGTCTTTCTTCAGCATCCAGCTGCTGTCAACGTAAGTATACTCCTGAATTACGTTCGCCGCCTGTATAAAGTTGATGTTGGCGTCATCCGGTATACTCATCTCAAGGCGTTTTAATCCGAATGTTGTATCAGCGATCCACATGTTTCCGGAAAAGATGAGTTCCTGTTTGCGTTTCGGTTTGAATCGGATATGATAACAGCGAACGTTGTCAATGTAAATGCTGTCCTCCAGGTAAAACTTATAATAGAAAATCGCGTTGTCGCTGATAGGACTCACAAATTCTTTTCCGAAAACAAGAATATTGTTGTCGTACACATTCACATTCTGGTACATGTCACCCATTACCTGGCTAACACTATTATTCTCTACTCCGGTTACCCTGCTCGCCTTAATAATTTCTTTTTTCATTTTCGGATCGTCTCTCCAATAAAATTCGGAGAGTGTTTCTATCATGAAAATTGGTAGAAAAGGTTTTTCTCCACTGCTGTTGGTGCTGTCAATATTGTCGAAGATAAATTTGATGGGCTTCATGACCTTTTTATTCTTCAGGTCTTTGGGAATGTTATTCAGGTCAAACTCAATCTTATTATACACTTCATATTCATACGCAGACATTCTTTTTTTATTATTGAGCTCTTTGCGTGCGATGACTTTTCGAATGATCTTATGCGCGGGATTTTCTCCCGGCTTTACAACAACTTCATCCAGCATAATTCCAGACAATCCGCAATTGATGGTTTGCGTTGCGCCATTTTTTATTGGAAAAGATTTTGGAATATAACCGGTGTAAGCAATTATAAGTGAATCGCCCTTAACTTTAGTTTCAATTCTATAGTTGCCGTCGAAATCAGTATTGGTACCTACTGATGTATTTGGAATGCGGACAATTGCGAACGGCACAGGCTCGCCGGTTGCAGCATCGTAAACGCGGCCGGTTATAACGGTTTGTGCGTAAATGGAAGTGCACAAAAAGAGAACACCAAAAACAATCAGTTTTTTCACCCGGGAAAATTGTCGCATGAAGATAAATAAAAATTGAAATAGGAGGAGAAGATTAATCGATAAACGGGGCAAGCAAAATTACAAACTTCCTAAACTGACCTTTAGCGTTTAATGCAATTTAACTTAGCGGCGGGAAAACATCATCCTGATCCTTTCCGCTTTTTCTTCCATGCCTTTCGATTTGTAATAATTAAAAAGGAATTTTCCGAGATTTTTGTTTACCGGACTGATCGTTACTGCGGAGTCGTAATTAGCTATGGCGTTGAGTGTGTCATTTCCTCTTGCAAATAAGTTCCCGATATCAGTGTACAATGCTTCTGTTTTTTGTGCCGGCGTAGCCGATTTTGAAACGGCCCCTGCCACTTCAACATAATTTTTGGTTTTATCCGCATTCCGCATCAAAAGCAAATAAAGTTCTGGAGGATGTTTTTTTAGCTGCAAAGTTTTTATAAGAATCTTTTCCCCTTCAGCATATTTTTCATTGCGGATCAGGGCGCTGGCGTAATTTATTTGTATCTCGGTATTGTCAGGTTTTTTAGTTGAAGCTTTTTCAAGAAGACGAAGCGCTTCACCGGGCTCTTCATTAAGCTGCAGAAGTATATAACCGAGATTACTCATCGAATTTATATAGTCCGGATAAATTTCAAGACTCTTTTTCAATTCGTCCTTCGCCACAAGAGCTTTCTCTTTTGCAGCAACAATATCAATCCCGGCAAGTTCCCTGTATTGTTGAATCATTTCCAGCGCGTATAACGAATGTAATTTCGCGGATGCCGGTTCTTTTTTCACGTCATTTTTAAAAAGTGTTTCCTTGTCTTTCCATTGGCGATTCCTGTTAATTATTAAAACCGAGAACAACACTATTACCGTTGCAAAAGTTATTCTTGCAGCAACCGATATTTGTTTATTGACGTAAATATTTTTGAGCTGCAGTTTAAAAATCTTTTGCACTGCGTAGACAAAAAGCAAGCTGAAACCAATGGTAGAAACAAATGTAAAACGGTCGCCAACAATTCCAGGCACCGGTTTTACGGCGTTAAGATAAAGGATCATTCCCCCCAATAAAAAACACAACCCGTAAGAGAGGAGGGGGTCTTTTTTCAGGTTGCGGAAAAAGAAAAAAGTTCCAGCGCCCAATGAAAATATGCCCGAAAAAAAGTAAATTCCGGAAGGCCGAAGTACTTCAATCGCGTTATAACCGTAGTAACAAACCTGTTTAACAGGAAACAAATTTTGTATAGTGTAGAAGCCTGCGCAATTGAACATTGCTATGATCCTGTTAGCAAACGTGCGTTGTTTCACTATGGGATTTTCGAAAAATTCCATTGTCCTTCCGCCGTCGGCTTCAGGCAGAATGGTTTTAAGCGTAAATAAAAGCAACAGATATGATCCTGCAATTATCAGAATGGTCGTTAACGCTTTTAAATGTGAGGCTCTGTATTTGAGCCAAAGAATAACAGGAAGAATGAAAACAAAACTGAGAGCGTCGCGTTTTGAGAGCATTGCCAGATAAAAAAGAACTACAACCGGTATGAATTTTACGAAACGGAAATCTTTTTCTTCGAAGATTTTTATCAAACGTAATCCTGCAAGCATTGCCAGAATAAAAACGATCATGATGTCGCGGTTCTTCAACGATGCCACCACTTCTGTATGCATTGGGTGCACGGTAAAAAGCAGGGTTGCCGCCAGCGCGAAATAGTAATTTCCATCCAGAAGTCTGTACAGAAATCTGAAAAGCAAAATGCAGCACAGGCTGTAGTAAAGCATGTTGAAGAAATGGTGTACGCCTGGCTTTAAACCAAAAAATTGATTTTCCAGCGCGTAGGAGAGCTTAACTATTGGCCTGTATTCATAGTTGCTTCCTAACTGCTCATCATACCAGGAAGTAAAAATTGCTTTTACGTTCGAGAGATTTTGCGTCAATTCATTATTTGGCCCGGTCACCAGTTCATCATCCAGGGAATAACTGTTAAACAATGTGTTCAGGTATGTTACACAGATTACACAGATAATCACCACGTATGCAGTTTTTATCCTATCGTTCATCGAAACCCTCGTTTTTAGTGGTGTTTATAACGTGTGAAGTGTTTGATTTCTCAATATTTATTGATAAATTCGTTATGCGATGGAAGCTGTTTTTAAAAACAACTTTTAAAATTGTATTGCACATGCAGAGAAATCAACTCCCAAAAGTAATTTTTATATTCTTATTGTTATTAGGTGGAGCACAGGCTTTTTCACAGTCTACCACCTTAACCTTTAATTATACAGGCTCTGTTCAGAGCTTTACAGTTCCTCCGTGCGTCAGTACTATTACCGTTACTGCAAAAGGTGGTAAAGGTGGTGGCACCGGCGGTGGTTTGGGAGCAGTAGTAACGGCTACTATGGCTGTTACTCCCGGGCAGGTACTTCAAATTCGTGTAGGAGGACAGGGCCAATG
Source organism: uncultured bacterium (assembly GCA_966211935.1). Lineage (GTDB taxonomy): Bacteria > Bacteroidota > Bacteroidia > B-17B0 > Aurantibacillaceae > AM-1111. The sequence continues at coordinate 19,058 of CBIHPU010000005.1, forward strand.
TCCCGGTGCAGGTTATAACGGCGGCGGTGCAGGTGATCCCGGTACCTGGACGTCATGCGGCGGCGGCGGTGCAACTGATATTCGGGTTACTCCATATGGGTTGGGGAACCGGGTTATTGTTGCCGGCGGTGGTGGAGGACAAGCTGGTGGTTCGCCTAGTAACGCTGCTGGTGGTGCAGCCGGTTGTGCAAGTGGCACTTCGGGAACTGGAAGTTACGGTGGATCGGGGACGGGCGGAACTCAAACTGCTGGTGGAACAGGCGGATGGCCTTACGCTTCACCCGGAACATACGGTGGTGCGGGCAGTCTTGGACAAGGCGGGGCAGGAGGAATTGACAACTGTACCAGTTCAGCGAGCGGCGGCGGCGGCGGCGGCGGATATTATGGCGGCGGCGGCGGCGGACCTGATTGTATCAGCTTTACGAGTTATGTCGGCGGTGGCGGTGGTGGTGGCGGGTCAAGTTTAACCCCATTTGGCGGAACCTGTACCGCAGCTTCGAATAACGGCCCGGGTCAACTTGTAATCACGTATTCTGCAGGTGGATTAATTGCAACAGCAACCAATACAGGTCCATATTGTGCGGGAGCAACTATTCAATTGAATTCAACACCAGCAGGTGCAACAACATATTCGTGGGCTGGTCCATCTTATACCGGAAGCGGACAAAGCGTAACGATTCCTGCATCAACAACAGCAATGACTGGAATATATACAGTTACTGTTACTTTTCCAGGTGGATGTACAACTACTGCCACAACAACTGTTACTGTAAACGCGGCTCCTGTTCTAACTGCAACTAATACTGGTCCATATTGTCCTGGCAATACCATTCAACTTAATTCTACAGGAGCAACAACTTATTCATGGTCGGGACCCAATCTTTGGAGTGGTTCAGGAGCAAATCCAACTATTTCAAATGCAACAACTGCAATGAGCGGAACTTACTCTGTAACCGGTACTGTAGGAACCTGTACTTCGTCCCTGACAACATCTGTTACCGTTAATCCAACTCCAACAGTTACTGCAAGCAATACGGGGCCATATTGTCCTAATTCAATTGTTCAGCTGAACTCATCTGGTGCAACAACATACAGTTGGACCGGACCGTCAGCATATTCCTCAAATATTCAGAATCCATCACCTGGCGCGGCGACTACTGCAATTGCAGGAGTGTACACTGTTGTGGGAACAGCAAATAACTGTACTGCAACTGCAACAACAACTGTAACAATCGGAACTCCTCCGGCTCCAATATTATCTACCAACTCGCCGGTTTGCGAGGGAGCAACATTGAATATAAATTGTGCCAATGGAAGCACATGGTCGTGGGCCGGGCCTAACGGATATTCATCTTCATCTCAAAATATTTCATTCACGGCGGCTACTCCGTCAGTTACCGGAACATATACAGCTACAATTACAGACGCACAAGGTTGTATTACAAGCGATACAATTTCTGTAATCGTTAATCCGGTACCATTGGTTACCGTCACGTCTGATTCTATTTGCTTAGGTCAGGCAACAGCAACATTAACAGCATCCGGTGCTTCATCCTATTCGTGGACAGCCGGTACAACGCCAAATAATACTGCAATGGTAACGGCCAATCCGACAACGACAACTAATTATACTGTGACCGGAACCGACGGCAATGGATGTCAAAATACAGCGACGGCAACTGTCACTGTATTTGCAACACCAACTGTAACTGTTACATCGCCTGCTATATGTTCAGGAAGTACAGCTACAATTACAGCGGCAGGTGCAACTTCATATGCATGGACAGCAGGGACTACACCAGGAAACTCGGCAACTGAAACTGCGACACCAACAGTTACAACGCAATATACTGTTACGGGTACCGATGCCAATGGTTGTACTTCAACAGCAGTATCAACTGTCACTGTAAACTATGCTCCGGCATTTGATGCAGGAGTAAACGATACAGTTTGTATAGGCGACATGGTGAACCTAGTTGCAACAGGCCCGGCTAATGCTACTTACACATGGAACGGAACAATGGTAGGACAAACGCAATCATT
>CBIHPU010000006.1:0-20410 GCA_966211935.1 uncultured bacterium
TTGCAGGGTTTACATTCATTTGCAGCTGCGCAATCCGGAGGCCGATGGCTGATTATTGGAGGAAGGAAAGATGGAATACATGCCCGTCAACCTTTCAACGCTTTTCCGGCTGCAAGTAATAACACAGACATTTATGTGATTGATGTATACGCACAGCAATTCTGGTCTGCACCGCTTAGCTCTTTGTCCGTTTCATTGCAGGATCAGCTGCAATCTACCAATATGAATTTTTACCAGGACGCAGATACATTATATCTTATTGGCGGGTATAGCTACAGCAACACTGCTGCAGACCATATCACTTATCCGAATCTGACTTCGATAAATGTGAGCGGATTGATCAACGCTATCATTAACAACAGTTCAATCAACTCATACTTCAAGCAAATCACTGATCAGAAATTTGCTGTATGCGGAGGTCAGTTAGGAAAAATCGGATCAACATTTTATCTGGTAGGCGGACAGCGTTTTGACGGACAATACAATCCGGTTGGCAATCCTACATATACTCAAACATATGTAAGCGGAATTCAAAAATTTTCTTTGGATAACTCAGGCTCACAACTCAGTTTTACAAATTATTCATTAATAACAGACCAGGTCCATCTTCATCGTAGAGATTATAACCTGGTGCCACAGATATTTCCTGACGGAGAAAAGGGTTACACTATTTCGTCAGGTGTTTTCCAGGTTGGCGTTAATTTGCCATTCTTATATCCGGTTGATGTTAAAACGGGAGGATTTTCTCCTCAAACAAACTTCAACCAGTATTTAAGCAATTACCATTCAGCAAAAACGGCGTTATACGACAGTATAAATAACACGATGCATTCAATTTTCTTTGGAGGAATGAGTCAGTACTCTTATGTTAATAATGTTTTGGTTCAGGATAACAATGTCCCGTTCGTGAAAACCATTAGCCGGGTTTCCCGTGATTCCACAGGAAATCTGCAGGAACATGTTTTTCTTACAGAGATGCCTTTCTTATTAGGTTCAGGAGCAGAATTCTTCCTGAATCACAACCTGTCGCACTATGAGAATGATATAATTAAATTATCAGAAATTAACGCGGACTCTGTGCTTGCAGGTCATATATTTGGAGGTATATATAGTCCCCAGGCCAATCCATTTACAGCAAATCAGACAAGCGTTACAAACGCGCATGATGTTATCTATGAAATTTGGCTTGTAAAGAATATGGGAATTGGAATAAAAGAAATTAACGGCAGCAACCCCGTACAATCATCAGTTTTCCCGAATCCAACCAATAACGAATTGAATTTAAATTTAGATCTGCCGGCAAACGGTGAGGCTATACTTTACATATCAGATTTAAACGGGAAGATTGTTCATGAAGTAAAATTACAAGGATTAAAAAAAGGACCGCAAACAATTAAATTGAGCAACCGCATCAAGCTTTCTAAAGGCAGCTACACATTTAATTTGGTTTTTGAAGGCAAATACGCAACAGTTCAGAAAGTTGTTATCGCAGAATAAAAAACGGATTCATTAGAATTTCACTCTTTACGAAGCTCTTTTCTTAATTGCACCAGATTATCCCGCAGGAACAGATAAAGCATTAAATTTGCTTCTACCTGTTTATTTTTTACATATCATTAAAATGAATGACACAGAAAAAGCAATAAACAAAGATTTGATATTAAGGGAGAAACTGGCAATTCAACGCACAATTCTTGCCAACCAGGTAACTTTGCTTTCTTTCATAAGAACATCTCTTTATTTTGTTGCAGGATTAAGTCTGAAAAGCCTCTTGAAAATTGAAAACAGCATTGTTCTGGAACTTATTCTTTTCACCGCTGCTTTTGCAATAATGGCCTATGGAATAATCAATTTTTACATTCACAATAAAGCTATTAAGAAAAGTGAAATTCATATTGGAAATTACAGGATGGATTACTTAAAACAATGATTTATGCAGTCAGAATTCCGGAATAAAAGGTCACTTTGACAGAACTTATGGTAAGAAGCAAAATAGCTTATCAATTGGCTTCTCCCTTGAAACTCCAGTTAATAAGTTTCATTATTAACCAATAACGGAATTTTAGTATTCAATTCCATTCGTATAGATCACCTCCGGATTTTTGCACAAAGTTGAAACAACACCGCCTGGTAGAATTTCATAAATCTGCTAAATGCAACATTTAATTAATCACTTTCTGTTGAGCCTCTCAAGGTTTTTCCGGATATATTTTTCATTCGTGATCAGCGAACGTTGAATTCGCTGTGCGTAGCGGATACTATCCAGGATTTCTTTCTGCTTTTCTTCAACTAAATGTTTTTGCTTTTCCACTTCTGTCTTTTGCTGGGTTATGATCTGGTTAGCTTTCTGTTTATTTCTCAATGAAATGAAAGTAACAATTCCAAAAGCAGCTAACAACGCCAGCCCTGCCGAAAGCGCGATCATCCGGAGCTTATTATTCGCATTCTCAGCTTTACGTAACTCGTTTTCCTGTGACAGATTTTTTATTTGCAACTCCTTCTTTTCTGTCTGGTAGATTTTCTCGAGCTCCGCCAATTTATCGTTGTTACCCTTGTTCAGTACCGAATCCTTATAATCCATCAGCAACTTCATCCAGATGAAACCACTTTTATAATTGCCGCTTTCTGATCCAGTAAGCGATAGCTCTTCGTAAATATCTTTCAGCTGATCGGTTGCTCCGGTTTCTCTTACCAATGCAAGCGCCAGAAGATAATTCCTCTCCGCTTCGGAATATTTTTTCAGATAGCGGTAAGAAGCTCCCAATCCCATATAACAAAGCGACTGCCCCGTCTTCTCATCCAGCTCCTTATACATGCTCAATGATTTCTCAAAATATTCCTGCGCCCTTGAAAAATCCTTCAGGTGGGTATAACAACCTCCCAGGTTATAATAACCAACAGCCAGGCCACTTTTATCATTGGACGCCAAACGAATTGCAATTGCCTTATTATTGTAAACGATAGCGCTGTCAAACATTCGCAAAGCGGCAAAAGTTGAAGCGATGTTATTATAACTTTTGGCAATACCCGGCTTGTCACCAAATACAAATTTTATTTCAAGTGATTTATAATCATATTCAAGCGATTTCTCATACTGCCCAAGGTTACTGTATATTATTGCAATGTTGGCGTATGAATGTGCAATTCCCTTCCGGTCATTCAACCTTTCCCGGATCTTTAATGAATTAAAGTAATTGGTGAGCGCGCAATTGTAATCCGACATGTTTCTGCACACAACTCCAAGGTTATTAAAGGCCACGGCTATTGCAAGTGAGTCCTTAGATAAACTTTTATATTTCAGCAACTCATTAAATTCTATTTTAGCAGAGGAAAGATCTCCGTGACTAAAAAATAGCTTCCCTCTTTCATTATGAATATCACCCAACAATCCATATTCTTTTTCAGAGAGTAAATCACCAGCGAGTTCAAAACTCTTCAGCGCTGATTCAAATTCACACAAGTCACTCAGTGCTTTTCCCTTTACAATGTTTCCAAGCGCCTCCCCTTTTTTATACTTCAGCGCTTGACTTTTCAGGATAGCCATTCGGGCGAAATGGAGACTACTGTCTGTGTCCACCTGTAAATGCGCGTCTGACAACGACAACAACCGTTTGACTAAAACGGTATCGGAAAAATTTCCACCCGGACTCTTGTAAATGGAATCGACTTTGTTTTGTTGAGAGGTTCCATTTAAATAAAAACCAAGAAAAGCAATTACAAACAAAAAAAATCGAAATTTCATCATTCCCTTAATAACAAAAATGTAATTTAAAAATAGTGTTTTATCCCGACACCAAGGCTCCAAATAATAATTCAGAAAGAAAAAAGCGAAAACATGGGAGATAATACTGCTAAACCTTGCAGTTATAAAAAATGTGGATCAAAATTCTTTTTATATTGGACGTCACAGTTAATGAAACGGCAGCAGCAACTCATTCTCCTTTTTCTTCTGATTTTCCTGAAAAGCTTTTCACAGGATTTTTATTCTATAAACTACACAGTAAAAAATGGCTTGCCAAGTAATGAAGTTTATGATATTGATATTGATGAAAAAGGATTTTTATGGGTAGCTACAGACCGTGGCGCCGCCCGCTACGATGGATATTCTTTTGTTCCGTATACGGTTAACGAAGGATTAACCGATAATACAGTTTTTTACTTTAAAACCGACAGAGACGGAAAGAGATGGTTCATGCTTAGTAATGGCACATTCTGTTATCTCGAGAAAGATTCCATTCATGCTTTTCCTTATAACGATTCATTAACGAAATATCTTCCAGGAAAAAAATATCCGCGGTTCTTATCTTTTTCAGAAAACCAGTCAGTGAAGATTGGATATATGTTTTCAGGTATTGTTGAAATAAACAAAGACGGTAAGATTAAAAAAACAAAGACTCCGCGCAGGGGCGGACAGATTGCTTTTCACGCGGAAGAACAAGGCAACGAACTTATTCTGGGTTCTGTCTATCCATCCGGTAAATACCGTGATAGCTTTAACCTGTATCTCAAAACGAAAATATTCGACACTGTAATAACTTTTTATGATGATGTTCGTTCACATATTATCAAGGCCTGTCGTATTAATGAGCACCAGCTTTTAATCGGCATTTCAAAAACACTTTTTGTAATTAGTGATCACCACATCGCATTAATTAAACTCGATAAGCCGGTTGTTTCGTTGAATCATTTACCAAACGGGGACCTTTGGTTAGGAACTTTTAATGGCGGAGCAAAAAAAATACAACTGGAAAATAACTCACTTATTGTAACTGACAGTTGTTTGCCGGATCTAACTGTAGCAAAGATTCAGAAGGATCATGAGGGAGGAACCTGGGTTGCCACCCTTGAACGTGGATTATTTTATGTGCCTGATCCAGGCTTAAGAAAAGTGAAACTGCCGGGAAAAGATGACATACAGGTTTCGGCGCTAACAGGCGCGCGGGGTAAAATTTATTTTGGAACCATGAAAGGAGAAATTTTTTCGGGGAAGGATTATAATTTTTCCGAGATCAAAACCACAGGTCCAAATGCCCTGACTTCAAAAATCAGTGTTCTCTATTATGATGAAAAGAACGATGACGTTTGGTTCAGTTTAAATTTCCCCATGGGTATCATAAACACAAAGGATAAAATTGATTATGTAAAAATGGGATACGCCTGGGACATTATTCACAAAGGAGAAGGGACTTTGCTTATGGCCACTTCAAACGGAGTAATGGAAGTAAGCGAAAGAAAGATGAATAAACTTTACTTAAAATGTGATGGAACAACCGTACGAATGAACGCCGTAGTTTATACCTCAACTGGAAAAATTTTTGCAGCTGGAACCGACGGATTGTTTGAAGTTAAAGATAACTGCCTGCAACCCGTTACACAGGTAAACGAAAAAATCAGGTGCAGGATAAACTGCATGATTGAGTTGCCCGGAAAAGAAATCGCTTTTGCAACAATCGGAAAGGGTATCATCATCTGGAACGGAGAAAATTTTGATCAGATCTCGTCTTTCGATGGACTAAAAAGTAACAACATTAATAAGCTTGCGCTGGATAATACAGGTTTATTATGGGTTGGCACGGACCAGGGACTGTCAAGCATCAAAATAAATAAAGGAAAAATACAGGTAAGGAATTTCAATCTTGGCACAAGCCTTTTATCTGTACAGGTGAATTCAATTTATTGCCAGGATCAGCAGATGTGGCTCGGTACAGACGAAGGTTTGGTACGTTTTGATTCATTGAAAATAAACAGGAAGGTGATGGAAATACCCGTATACATTGAAAAGCTGTTGATCAAAAATATTTCCTATGAATACGACACATCCGCTTTGATCTTACAATATGATCAAAATGAAGTGCGCATAAATTTTACCGGGTTAAGGTACAACCGGACAAAAGACATTGGCTACCGCTTTAGAATTACGGAAAACGACGAGTGGAAATTTACTAATTCACGAAGCATCTTCTTTCCTTCTTTGTCTCCTGGCAACTACTCGATAACCATTCAGGCAAGAAACTGGAACGGCGAATGGAGCAACAAAACTGCGCGTATCAATTTTATAATAAAAAAACCATTCTGGCAGGAAACCTGGTTTTCCGTAATTGTTTTTGCGCTTTTTTCGTTAATGGTACTTCTTTTATTTAACCGACGCCTAAGTCAGCTTAGAAAAAAAGACAAATTATTAAAGGAAGTAACTGAACTTAAGCAACAGGCGCTTTTCGCGCAGATGAGTCCACACTTTGCATTCAACACTTTAAATTCTATACAGACATCAATTTTAAAAGACGAAAGAAAAACCGCAATACAGAACATAGGGAAATTTTCAACGTTAATGCGAAGGATACTGGAAGAATCCAGATTGAAACATGTGGATATTGAAAGAGAAATAAATACACTCACGCTCTATTTAGAAATGAACCAGCTACGTTTCAAAGAAAAATTCAATTACCGTTTCGAGATTGAGTCCGCGGAACTGTACCGGTGCAAAATTCCATCCATGCTGATTCAACCGCTGATTGAAAATTCTATACGTCATGGCTTTGAAACGATGACCGGCGAAATAAGCATTGTAGTTTCATTTTTTACAAGAAACAATAATTTATACTGTTCTGTAATTGACAATGGCATTGGATTCAAAAAGAATCTGGAAAAAAAATCCAGTTTATCAGGCGAGCATCAATCGTCGGGAACGTCTATACTAAAGGACCGACTGTTACTTTACAGTAAAGAAACGGGACAGGAATTTTTCTTTGAAATGAAAGATATATCCGAAGAAGGGAAAGGTTTGCAGGGAACAATCATTACTTTTATAATACCCGTAATAAAAGATTAAGCAAATGCGTGTTTTACTTGTTGATGATGAAAAAGACGCCAGGGACGGATTAAAGCTTCTTTTCGAAATGGAGAAACTTGACGTTGAAGTTTGCGGAGAAGCCGATTCTGTAACCGACGCGCTGACAAAACTAAAGGAAGTCAAACCACAACTCGTTTTTCTGGATGTTGAAATGCCGGGGGGAACAGGCTTTGACCTGCTCGAAGAAATAAATAAGGAAAACATTAAAGTAATCTTTATCACAGCTTATAAGGAGTATGCCATTCAGGCGTTGCGCGCAAGGGCTTCTGATTACCTTTTGAAACCGGTGGACCCTGATGAACTTGCTGTTGCAATTAAACGTGTAAAGGAAGAATTGGATGCAAACAAAAAAGCCCGTGCAAGCAAAAAAATTAAAATTTCAGACACAAAGCAGGTCCTGCACGTTCATCCGGAAGAAATTATCCATATCAAGGGAGAAGGCAGATATTCAGAAGTTGTGTTGACCAACAACAGAAAACTGATGGTCACAAAAAATATTGGAGACTTTGAATCAGAATTACCACAGGAACTTTTTTTCAGAGTGCACAAATCACATTTAGTAAATAGTCTGTTTATTTTAAAGATCCATAACCGCAACGGTGGTTACGCTGAATTAAACAATGGAACTATGATAGAGATCTCCAGACGAAAAAAAACCGATCTGATCAGGTACCTTGGAAAAAATGGCTTGTCAACTTAAATGATTATCACTACAATTTTGGATCTGTAAGTTTGCAGCGATAAGGAAATGCAGGTCCCTTGTCGGCGCCTTTCATTTTACTTAATGTAAGTATCTTCAGCCGCTCTGTATCTTCAGAACGCAGAATTTTCAAGGTGGAATTATTCTCAGGAAACTTTTGAGTTTGGACAGATGGCGTTGCCATAGCCTCAAATGCGGCAATAATTATTTCCCTGAATTGGATCATTAATAGCAGTTTTCAATTAAAACTACCTTTAAACTAAATCAGTTAATACTTAAATGCCAGAATGTTGTAAGCATCGGCTTTATTACGTAATTAACGGTTTTGGCGCGCGGAAAAATGATTATTGCACTATACAAATAAATGTCACATCCACATCGGTATCGCCTGGCGTTTCTGTCCCGTTTTTAGTTCCCAACTGATGCTTCAATATTATCTGCGACGTGCCAGAGGATAGAATTCCGTTTGTTTGCCATTTAGTAGATAAACCAACCGGCAGCGGAGGCACATTCGTATCCCAATCAAGATAAGAAGTATTTATTCCAACTCCGTTGTGATGATAAAAAAGCATATGATCATTGGCTTCCTCCAGCACTTCATTGCTTATTGTATCAACCGGACTCTTCGACATATCTAACAACAACACAGAAACAAAATATGTTTTGTTGGGGGCTAATTTAATTGTATCAAACTGTGTTGGAAGATTTCCGCCGCTTCCGTCAGGATCATTAAATACCACTGTCATTACGTTCGCGGAATTAGCGCTATCTGTCAAGACCAATTTCACCGTGGTAATTAACTCCTCCGCGTTTACTATTTGTGGTTCCGCAGCAGAGAGTCCTTCTTTCTTAAGGCAGGATTGAAAAACAAAAACTGCCATCAAGCCAAAAATTAAAATGATTTTCGTTTTCATTTGAGTTTCTTTATTTCGTGAAAAAATATTTTAACCGCACGATAAAATTTCTTCCCTGTGCATCAGTAAAGTATCTGAAGCGATCCAGATAATCCCTGTACCGCGTATCCAAAACATTATTAACACTGAATCCAATTCCAATTTCCTGCTTAGCAAATTTCAACGTTGTACCCATTTCAACGTCAACAAGAGAATATGAATCTGGCGGCGCAACAAAATCAACCCCGCCCGGAACGCGCCATTGTTTATTTATATAATTGTACATCACAGCAAAGGAAGTATTCTTTAATTTCTCTCTCTCCTTTAATTTTATTTCAACTTTCTGTTTCACTCTTTGTGCGGGAATATATATCAGGTGGTCATTAATGCTATGATTGTATCCGTAAATCAGCATTCCTTTTGTTTCAAAAAATAAAAACGAGGTCGCTTTAATTTTGAACGCAAGATCTCCTCCGTAAATGGACGCGTCCGCCTGCCTGAAATTAAAAACCGGAAAAGCTCCTTTTATAGTTAGCTCCACCGATCCCGGTTCCTGGTAAATAAAATTTTTAATGTAGTTGTAATAAACTGTTGCCTCAGTTTCAAAAAATTTCTTTCTCCAGCTTGCGGTTAAAATATTATTAAAAGCGCGTTCAGGCACAAGGTTACGATCACCTCGTTCAATCGATGAGGCGCCATGATGGAGTCCGTTGCTGAACAATTCATTCACCGCGGGAGAACGCCAGGCGGAACCGGAATTAAAAAAAATATTCAGCGTGGTGTCTATTTTAAAAATCACACCGGCGTTGGCACTGAAACTATTGAATTTGAATTCAGGATCTATCACCACATTATTCTCATACATATACACCTGCAAATATTTTTCGTCATACCGTGCGCCAAACTCTATCTCATATTTGGGTTTGATGTACCGTTCAATTCCGAAAACTCCCCACGTATTATTAATAAAATTCGGAATAAAGAACCTGCCCCTGTACACATTTTCCTGGTGCATGAAACTTACTCCAGCAAGGCCACGGAAAGAACGAATATTGTCGTGATCCCAAACTATTTCACCTGTCTGTGTCTCGATCCTGTAATCAAGATCCGGCAGATCAAGCGCCGCAATTGAATCATTGAGCGCCTTGTGCTTATCAAACTCCTGCCGTAAATTATATTGATACGCATAATTGAAATTGAGACGCGATCTTTTGCCCGTATGTAAATGCAAATGTGCTTTCACCAATTCATGCGCGACGCGTTGTTTCGGTCTTCCTAAGACATAAGAAAAATTACTTGTATCATAATTATTCTTCCCTTCAAAAGCATTGTGTAGATCAGTGAGGTTGCCAATGTGAGAACCTGAAAAAATTCCTATCTCAGAATTGAATTGACTGTAAAATATTTCTGTTCCCCAACGTTTCTTATGGTAACCAACGGCGTATGAAAAATTCCGCTCCCTAATTGCGGTGTTGGACAAATAATGTTCCGATGTTTTAATATTTCCGCCTTTCCGTAAGGTTCCCTGCGTGCGCCAGCTTAATCCTTCAATCTTCTTAAAACTTCCTTCCAGCATTCCCGACGCGACTCCGCTTTGTCCGTTGCTCATGCCAACCAGGTTAAATTCTCCATTCAAAGAAGCAGTATCTGGCAAGTCACCCGGTTCTACAAGCACGACTCCGGCTATTGCATCAGAACCATAACGCACGGAATTTGCTCCTTTAATTACAGTGATTTTCTTTGCAATAAAAGGATCGATTTCAGGCGCGTGTTCATTGCCCCAGTTTTGTCCCTCCTGTCTTATTCCATTATTCAGAATTAAAATTCTGTATCCCTGCATTCCGTGGATCATCGGTTTTGAAATACTACTTCCGGTTTTCAAAACAGTCATTCCATTTATGTCTGCCAACGCGTCACCTAAATTTTTTCCACGCGTTTTTTCAAGTTCTTCTCCGCTTAGATCATCGCTTGTCTGTGTCGACTTAGGTTTGATCTGCTCTCCATATACATCTACACCCTCCAATCGAATTGAACTGTGAGGAAGTTTGATCAGCATTTTTTTATGTTCCGTAACACGTACCCCGATCAATGTATCCGCGCAATCAAAATGTTTTATGTTCAGCACATAATCACCCGGGCAGAGATTTTCAATCTTAAATCTGCCGAGCGAATCTGTTATGATCGCTATATTTCTGTCGGGAATGATAACCGTAGCGAAGGACATAGGTTCACTATCGTCAAGATCTATTATTTTTCCGGAGATGGAAAGATTGCAATCCTGCGCAAAAACCTGAAGTCCTGCAAAGCACAACAGCAGTGCAATGAATTTATTTTTTCTTATTCGCTTAGCCACAAGAATTAATTTGATACAAACCGTAATAAAACAGATCCGGCTCTATTTTTAATTGAATAATTAAATAGCCGGTGAAAGAGAGCTCGGGAAATTATTTCTGCTTAAACAGTAGGCGGCGCACGAGCCGGAAGGGACCGTATAGAAAACAGGTCGGTAAGTGTGATCTGTGGAACTGAAAATCTGAAATCGCAGGAATAAACGATACCGGAAAAATTATTCTTCAGCGGTTCTATTCCGTAAGAAACCTGGTAATCGCAGATATTGCAATCGTGCTGTGATTCATGAAAGTGAAGCGTTGTTCTGTCCGTACAATGAACATCATCGAGGTGACCGAGTTCATGGAATGTCTTTTCAACTACCGGCGCAAGCAGTATGAGAATAAAAAAAACAGGCAGAACGAAACGGATTATGGAGTGTTTGCTGCTCATTTTTTTGCTAACCCAAATTTAGGCAAAGATAGAAGGAAAAAAGATATTTTAACACAGCGTGATTTACAAACAAACGTGAAGAGACGTGCATGACAGTTCTAGCGTGAAACTACGTCGCGGCGTTGCGGCCGTTGCGAGAAAAACATAAGAACATTTTGAAACACATATCCCGAAGCCTCGGGAAGAAATTACTGCTGATCCAGCGCGGCTCTAACGAAGCTTACAAAAAGAGGATGAGGCTTTACAACCGTACTTTTGTACTCAGGGTGAAACTGCACGCCAATGTACCAGGGATGATCAGCAAGCTCAACGATCTCCACCAGGCCCGTTGCAGGATTTGTACCTGACAAAACCATTCCGGCATCTGTGTATTTTGAAATGTATTCGTTATTGAATTCATAACGGTGGCGGTGACGCTCCTGTACTTCCGGCTTTCCGTAAATCTTTCTCGCCAATGATCCTTCTTCCAGCTTACAGGCATAAGCGCCCAAACGCATTGTTCCGCCCATATTCACTATACTCTTTTGAGCTTCAAGTAAATCAATTACAGGATCTGGAGTAGCAGGATTCATTTCGCGGCTATGCGCGTCTTTCAATCCCAACACATTCCTTGCAAATTCAATAACAGCGCACTGCATTCCCAGACAAATTCCAAAAAACGGAACCTTGTTAACGCGTGCATACTGAATTGCCAGTATCTTTCCTTCAATACCGCGATTACCGAAACCCGGCGCAACCAAAATTCCTTTAAGGTCTTTCAGTTTATCTTTTACAGTTTCTTCAGTAATGCTTTCAGAATGGATCCATTCAAGTTTTACTTTGCATTCGTTCACCGCGCCGGCGTGAATAAAAGCCTCTGAAATTGATTTATAAGAATCTTTCAGCTCAACATATTTTCCAACAAGACCAATCTTTACTTCTTTTTTAGGATGCTGAAGTTTGTCTAAAAACTGAGTCCACGACGCAAGATCATGTTCCTGTGTAGGAGTGATCCCTAATTTTTTGAGCACCACATCATCAAGCTTCTCTTTCTCCATCAGCATAGGAACCTCGTAAATGGAACTGGCATCGCGCGCTTCAATTACAGCTTCAGCTTCTACGTTGCAGAACAAAGCGATCTTCTTTTTCAATTCTTTTGTAATTCTATGTTCAGCGCGGCAAACAAGAAGATCAGGCTGAACTCCACTCTCCAGCAACATTTTTACGGAGTGCTGCGTAGGTTTAGTTTTTAATTCTCCTGTAGTTGAAAGATATGGAAGAAGGGTAAGATGGATCACAACTGAATCGTGACCAAGTTCCCACTTCATCTGACGAACCGCTTCGATATAAGGTAATGATTCGATGTCACCAACCGTTCCACCGATCTCCGTTATCACAAACTGGAACTTGCCGGTTTTGCCAAGGATCTTAATTCTGTTTTTGATCTCGTCAGTAATATGCGGGATCACCTGAACTGTTTTACCAAGGAATTCTCCGCGTCTTTCTTTTTCAATTACGCTCTGATAAATTCTGCCTGTAGTGACATTGTTCGCTTTGGATGTTGGAACACCAAGAAAACGCTCATAGTGACCGAGGTCAAGATCCGTTTCCGCGCCGTCATCCGTTACGTAACACTCACCATGTTCGTATGGATTAAGCGTACCCGGATCAACATTAATGTAAGGATCAAGCTTCTGAATTGTTACCGAGTAGCCGCGTGACTGCAGAAGTTTTGCGAGACTGGCTGAGATAATTCCTTTTCCGAGAGAAGATGTAACACCGCCGGTTACAAAAATATATTTGGTTTTTGAAGACATACAGTTCTGGGCGATTCTAATAATGCATCATTACTTCGTCAGTTTCGTCGCTCGGGTTCGTCTTTACGTTAGTAAATTCCGGACCCTTGCTCCTTACTTCCTCGTCCTGACGCTTAATCAGAGCGCCTGATGCAAAATTCAAATCTTTTACAAAAAACTGTCTGCGAAATTACATATTTGTAAGGAGCTGTGGAAACAATGTTACTGACGGGAAATGAACAGGCAGAAATAAGCAGAAGATTCAAAATAATTAATTAAATGCTTCAATTTCAGGCCATCAGTTATGAGAGAATTAAATGAAAGCTCATCAAACAGCGAGTTAACAGAATGGTCACCCTGAGGAGTTAACTTATTTTCGCTTGAATTCCTTTAAAATCCTCCACTCCTTCGGATAATAATTGTTTGTCCTGTTGCCGAGCGATTTGATCCAGCCTAAAACATGATTTTCAAATTTTACAAGATGCCAGCCTTTTTCCGACGAGGGAAAATGAACGTCTTCTTTTCTCAAATAACGGACTGCATTTTCCAGGTCCGCTTCAACGAAAGGGAGAGCAGGATTTAGAAAATTACTCATCGCCAGTTCATGCGCCGGAATAAGATCCTCTCTCATCATCTTTCCGGCAAGCGTTCCGTAACTGAAAACGTTCAGCTTTTTTTTCAGGTCAGAAATAACTCCTGTAAAATTTTTATCGATCAAAATTATTTCATCCTTTTCCTTAACGGGAATGATGTCTTCAGACAACAGAACAAACTCATTAAGCGCTGCCAATTCATCCCGCGTTAGCGGCGAAAAAGCTTTTGACTGATGATATTTTCCGACCTCAGAATTTCCTTCCTTTCTGAAAACCGATAGAAAAAATCCTTCTCCTTTTACTTTTCCAGGATAAAACCGATATCCCTCCGCGTTATCTTTCTCAGAATGGCTTACAACTATCCCCCACTCCTTTTTCACTGGAATTTTTATGTTCTCCAATCCAAACTCATCCATCAACCAATCAGAAATATTTTCATTCTCTTCTTTGGAATAAGAACAGGTTGAGTAAAATAAAAATCCGCCAGGCTTAAGCGATGGCAGTGCGTCAGCAAGAATTCTTTTCTGACGCGCAAAACAATGCATCACATTACCTTCACTCCATTCCTTCACCGCTTCC
Source organism: uncultured bacterium (assembly GCA_966211935.1). GTDB lineage: Bacteria > Bacteroidota > Bacteroidia > B-17B0 > Aurantibacillaceae > AM-1111. The sequence continues at coordinate 14,172 of CBIHPU010000006.1, forward strand.
TGGTCCTTGCGGAACAATCCCGATCCGGAACAGGGCGCGTCAATCACCATCGCATCAAACAGCTCACTCAACTTTCCAAAATGCGAAGGATCATTATTGGTCACAACGGTATTGAAAGAATTCCATTTAATAATATTTTCCTTCAGCACAGAAGCGCGCGGCCGGATCACTTCATTGGAAACAAGGAGACAATTATTTTTTATGAGTGAGGAAATCAACGTGCTTTTTCCACCTGGAGCAGCGCAAAGATCAAGAATGATTTGAGGTTCGGATAAATCAACACAGGATTGAATTGCATGCGATAAAAACATGGAAGAAGGTTCCTGCACATAATAAGCGCCGGCATGTAATAAAGGGTCAAAAATAAACTCAGGTCTTTGCTGGAGATAATAAGCATCCGCGCACCAGGGAACAGGTTCACAGGAATCAAATTTATCGGTGCGCTTAAAAGGATTTATGCGAACAGAAATTTCAGCGGGACGCTCATGGGCAGAAATAAAATTTTCTTTATCAAAACCCGGTGCATCAGCAAGCGACTCAAGAAAACCTTCCGGAAACCTCATTTGTGATAATTGATTACTTCGTTCTTTTCGAAATCATAAAGAGTTTTTTTCCGAAGATCAAAATAGTTCATCCAGAAATTACGAAGCGCGGAAACATAAGATGAATTTGCGGAGATCTTATCCTGGTTGGCAAGGTTTAAATCTGTAATGCTTACTTTTCCGATCAGGTAACGCGCGCGCGCGATCTCAAATCTCTTCTGCGCGATCGTATCAGCTTTCATTGAGATCATCAGTTGTACCCGGTACATTTCAGTTTGTTTCGCAAGCAGCATTATTTCCTGAATAAAATTCTGCTGGTCCTGCTCAACGTTGGTCTGCACCAATTCACGATTTGCCACTGCGGTTTGAATTGCAGCCTTGCTCCTGCCCCAATTTAAAACAGGAACAGAGAAAGTAAACTGCACCTGCGACTGAGGCTGTCCGCCCTGGTACAATGGCTCGAACGCAGTACCGCTGTTGGTAATTCCATACGAAGCATTTAAGTTAGCCTGGAAACGTGACGTTCGCTTTGCAGCCTGCACGTTCATATTCGCTTCAAGCAAACTTCGTTTAAATCCAACTGAGCGTTGGGAATTTTTGTTTGCCTGTTCCAGCGCGATATTTTCATCCACCTTAAAAGCGGGAAACAATGGTGGTTCTGTCAGATCTATTTTTGTGTTGTAAGGAAGTTTCAAAAAATTAGCGAGGCGAAGCATGGCGAAATCACGATCCATTTTAGCCTGAGCTTCTCCGTTCTGCGCCTGCATTAAATTCAGTTCCATCTGCAGCAATTCGTTCTCGGCGATCTTACCGAGATTATATCTTCCTTTAGCAATTTTAAAAAGCGTGTCGCTGTTACGCACATTCTCTTCCTGCATCTTCAAAGACATCTGCGCCAGCAAAAGATTAAAGAATAAATCGGTGGCCTGCATACTCACCGCTTCCATATCTTCATTCATTTTCCTTTTTGCTTCTTCAAATTTCAATGGTTCAATTCGTGTGTCCCACTTCAGTTGGTTAAACCCAAAACCCGGCTGATTCAATCCTACAAGGAAAGGATTTACAAGAAAGGAACGGCTCGGATTATTCGGATCAGGATTGTAAAGAAGGTCGAGACGTGAAAAACCGGAAGAAACAAAAAAAGTTCCGCCTGTCATTCCAATATTCTGCATCAGGCTGGCCTGCAACTGCGAATTAAGATAACTCTGCTTGATGAACAAATTGGAACCGTTAGGCTGAGTGACCAGATTAATACTTTGATTGAAATTCGGCAGCGTTCCGTTAATACCGAGCTGCGGAAGATAGTTTGATCTGAACAGGCGATATTGCCAGTAGCGTGAAGTATAATTGGTTTTAGCCGCTTTGGTGGCAGGACTTTGCGTTCGCGCGAGTGAGATCACATCGTCAAGCGAAAGCGTTTTAGTTTCCTGCGACCTTACAGAGAAAAAAATAAACACTGAAAAAAATAAAATAATCCATTTATTCATGACGTAATGATTTAATTGGATCCTGGCGCGCAGCGTTTCTCGCAGGACTTATCCCGAAAACAAGACCTGTAAGCGCGGCGACAGAAAAAGATATTGCAATGCTCCAGAAAGTAATTTCTGTTTTAATATCAAAAAAGTTAGGGATCAGATAACTTAGAACAACGCCAACAATAACTCCAATAATTCCTCCCGAAATAGAGATAAGTATTGCTTCAAACAAGAACTGCTGCACAATGTCTACCGGCGTTGCGCCCATGCTTAAGCGGATTCCAATTTCTTTTATACGCTCCAGCACACTGGCAAGCATGATATTCATAATTCCAATTCCTCCAACCAGCAAAGAAATTCCCGCAATAAAACCCAACACGATATTGAAAATATCTTTGGTACGCTGCTGTTGTTTCAGCAATTGCTCCGGCACGCTTATTTCAAAATCCATATTGTCGTTGTGCCGGCGTTTCATCATTCTTCCTATCACATCAACCGTAGTTTTTACATGGTCCGTGTTTTTTACTTTCACGATCACTCTATCCAGCTGATGATAATTCTTAGAAGGTGAGCCAGATCCGCTTGCGGAAGACATTTCGTCATCATCAATTGATTCGAGTTTGGCGCGCGTTACTTTAGAACGATTGGCAAAACGAACAAGCATTGTTTTGAGCGGAATATAAATATCAAGATTGTAATCACGGATGCCAAGATTTGAAATGGCGTTATCAGAAATTCTTTTTTCTTCAAGTATTCCGATGATCTTCATCCATGTGCCGCCACATTTAATGTATTTGCCAATTGGATTATCCTGCGTAAAGAATTTGGTTTTGATTCCTTTTCCGATAATGCAAACCTGGTCGCCTGTACTTAGATTTTTTTCTGAAAAGAGGGCACCTTCGATAAGCTTGAAATTTGTGATGGAAAAATAATCGGGCGTTGTACCAACCAGCTTTCCTTTTTTCTCGCGTTCACCATAAATGAAATTTGCATCAATAACAATTTCGGGAGCAATATTTTCCAGACCTGGAACTATATTCTGAACAGCTTTTACATCTTCCAACGTTAGACCGGGAGAATATTTTTTGATCTCATTTCCCTTCGCGCTTTTGTTCTCTTTCTCTTCACTTTCTTCTTTCTGCTCGAAAACCGGCTTGATTACAACGTTATTTGCTCCAACCAGTTTTATCTGCTCGAGTATTTCCAGTTTAGCGCCCTGTCCGATAGCGAGCATTGCAATAACCGCCGCCACGCCAAAAATAATTCCAAGCGCGGTAAGAAAGGCCCGCATTTTATTTGCGAGAATACTCTCTACAGCGACTGTAAGGTTGGTAATATTTCGTGGACTAAAGAAGCGCATTACTTTTTTTCCAATGCTATCATATCCATTTCATCCGCGTTCTCAGGAGCGGAAAGCAACAATCTTTCTCCTTCATTCAGACCGGCTTCAACAATTGCGAAATTCTCATTTGTTTTCCCGGTCTTTATCTGCCTCTTCTCCACTTTAAATTTATCCGCCACAAAAACATAAGAGTTTTTCTTTTCATCCGTATGAATGCATTCAAGCGGAATTGATAAAACATTTTTCACCACATCTACAATTATATTGTTGCCTGTTGTCATTGCAGGCAGAAGCACCGAATCTTTATCCAGTACCTGTATGATGACTTCAAAAACCTTTGAATCATTTTTCTGATTTTGCTCTCAGATGTTGGCAACAGAATTAACCAATCCCTTCAACTTCTTCTCAGGATACGCGTCCAGCGTGATCTGAACAGTTTGCTTTTCCTTGATCTTCCGGATATCAACTTCGTTAACGAAAGTTTTGGAGATCATGTTTGCAAGATCAGGCAGCGTTGCCACAACAGGATTCCACGCGTGCACCTGTGAACCAACTACACGCTTGTTCCCGTCCCAGTCGCGGTAATAAATAAGCATTCCTGTTTCAGGAGCCATAATAGTAAATTGCTGCTCCAGTTCCAGGAGTCTGTCGTAACGATCGCGAACTTTCTGAAGTGACACTAACACCTCCTGCGTTTTCGCGATCATCTGGTCGCGTTTAAGCAGATAATTTTTTTTGGCCTGATCAAGCGAACGCTTTGTTTTTTCAAGGTCCATCTCGATCTGCTTAATAGTTGCGGGAGGCTCATATGTGGATTGCTCCAATGTAATTTCTTTTTCCTTCACTGTAAATTCCTGGTTAACCAATTCATCCCTGGCTTGCCTGAGCTGCAACGCTGTATCAAGTTTCGTCTGCTCCAGTTGTGTTTCAAATTTCTGCACATCACTGTAAGCTTCTTTAAGTTTGGAGGCCAGTTCAGACTTATCGAGTTCACCTATGTATTCACCTTTTTTCACAACTGTTCCTTCCGCGATCAGATCTGATATCTTTACCTTATAAATTCCGAGTCCCTCCAATTGCTGCGGCCCCAAAATCTTCACTGAATTTTTCGCTTCAAGTTCTCCCGCAACAAATACGCTGATCTCAAAATCTCCCTTTTTCACATCAGCGTAAAGCTCATCTCCCTTTGCTCCACCTCCCGAAAAAACGAACCACGATCCCAATCCGGTAACCGCTATTGCCGAGAACATTATTATTTTACTTTTCTTCTTCATAACTATTCTGAAAATTATAACCGCGTTAAATGTTTTCGCTTTGCAAATCACTCATGATAAAATAAAAAATCCGGCCAGCGACCGGATTTGTAAAAATGTTCAATGATGAATCAAACAAAAGAAAAAGAGAACTCTTTCACAGAATGAAGATTCATTGGTACTCCAACAATATCTTTAAAGATTTGCCCCTGATCCTGCAGATCCGGATCATCTTCTTCATAATACCAGTTAACCACAACTGGTTTTCCTGCATCATTAATCTCTTTAAATTTTTTGAAAATATCAAGAATCAATTTGGATGAACTTGTGTTGAAGTACTCAAGGCTCACGTTTACATTGGTCTTACCTTTAGCAGAACTTTTATAACGATCCAGCCACTCAATTACAGGTTTGTAAAAATCGATCGTATTTTCCGGCAATGAACGTCCGGAGATCTCGAAAACTCCTGTTTCAGGATTGAAATCGAGAGTTGGGAATTTTGCGTTACCTTTTAAATAAAGCTTTTCCATTTGGATTTAATTTGGATACTAATATAAAAAAAAATGTTAGGAAACAGCAAGTATACAGAGAGAAATGATAGCATTTTTTAAGGAAAAAATCCGGAAAGCGGCTATACTCTGAATCCAATTATGAGTACATCATCAATCTGCTCAATTGCCCCATGGTTTCCGGGCCAGCTCACCCACTCGTTGAATTTTTGCTCCAGAAGGGCTTTTTGCTCTACCGCTGTTTGTGCAGCAGCGTTTTTGAGCAGATCTTCAAGCGGCTTGTATTTGAATTTTTTTCCCTTAGGACCTCCGAACTGATCCGCGTATCCGTCCGTCATCAGATACACCATATCACCGGCTTTTAACTCAACAGTGTAAGTAGAGAATGGTTTCTCCTCAGAAGGAGACTTTCCAACCGGCATCTTATCGGCGGGACAGGTATGAATGGAACCGTTGCGTATAATGTAAACCGGATTATTAGCCGCGGCATAAGTCAATGTCATCTCGTCCCTGTTAAGACGAACAAGTGAACAATCCATTCCGTCCTGCATCAATAGATCTTTAGATTCAGAAGATTCAGGATTCAGAACTGAAATAATTTCCTTACGAACATTATCCAGCACCAGACCGGGAACTTTGAGACGCTTTTCGTTAATGGTTTCGTTGAGTTTTGAAATATTCAGCAGGCTCATAAAAGCGCCCGGCACTCCGTGCCCCGTGCAGTCACCGCAAACCAAAACAAATTCGCTTGATTCAGTTACCCCTTTAACGTCTGAACCTTTTTCCTGGAACATTTTACCGGGTTTCAACTTGCGGATTTCAGTGGCCCAATAAAAATCACCGCTTACAATGGCTTTTGGTTTATAGAAAACAAAATAATCACCGAGATTGCGTGCCAAAACATTGTCAGACGCGAGCAGTGCGCCTTGTATCCTGCGCGCGTAAGTCATGGAATCTGTGATCTCTTTATTTTTTTCTTCCAGCATCAGTTTCTGGTGACTGATCTCGCCATTCCTGTCATTGAGAATAGTGTTTTTAAATTCAATTTCCTGTTTTTGATTTTCAAGAATAAAATTGTCTCTTTTTTTAATTCTATACGCCCTGAACGCGAGAATTAA